>NZ_JBEXZS010000065.1:0-13412 GCF_040593685.1 Methylobacterium sp. EM32
TCCGCGTCATCCCGGGGCCGCGAAGCGGAACCCGGGATCCATAAACGCCGACGTTCCAGAATGAGCCGGATCGCATTCCGCCTCGTTCGTCACCGCCAGCGGATATGGATCCCGGGTTCTCGTCTTCGACGAGCCCCGGGATGACGCCGAGTTTCTTGATGCTCGGGTGGAGAAGGACCCGTCCCCTACTCCGCCGCCTTGGCCAGCGCCTTGGCGTAGGCCCCGCTCTTCAGCGTCTTCGTCAGCCACTCGTCGACTGCGGCCTTGAGCGCCGGGTCGCGGGTCATCCAGTAGGCCTTGTCGGCCCTGTCGAAGGTGCCCGGCACGGCGGCTGGGCAGAGCACGCCCGGATTGCGCCGCGACTGGTAATCGACCTCGGCGCCGTCGGTCACCATCAGGTCGGCGCGGCCCTCGGCCACCTCCTTGAAGATCGCGCGGTTGTCCGGAAACACCCGCACCGAGGCGTGCGGGAAGTTGGCGTCGGCGAAGCGCTGGTTGGTGCCGCCGGGATTGACCACGACCCGGACCTCCGGCTTGTCGATGTCCTTCACCGAGACGTAGCGGTTCGCGTCGGCGCAGCGCACGATCGGGCGCTTGCCGTCGGTGAGCACCGGTACCGAGAAATCGGCCAGAGCCGCCCGGTCGGGAGTCACGCTGACGCCCCCCATGGCGACGTCGTAGCGATCGGCGAGCAGGTCGTCCTTCAGGGTCTTCCAGGTCGTCGGCACGATCTCGACCTTGACGCCGAGAGCCTTGGCGAGTTCGCCCGCCATGACGACGTCGGCGCCCTTGATGCTGCCGTCGGGCTGGCGCAGGGAATAGGGCGCGTAATCGCCGGTCAGCCCGACCCGCAAGGTGCCGTCCTGCTTGATCGCCGACAATGACCGCGCCTCCGCCGGCACAGCCGCCAAGACGGCTAGAACGCCCACAACTCCCACGATCTCGCGCATCGTCACCGCCCTGACCCTTACTGTGCCGTTAACTCGCTCAGTCGTAGGGAGTGTGCATGGGTGCGGTAAAGCCCGGATGACGGCACGATCCCGCGTGAACCACATCCGCGAGAGTTGACTCGAGGGCCGGCAGCCGCTCTGACCCGGCCATGGACTCGCTCCCCGACAGCCGCTCCGATCGCCTGCGCCGCTGGTTCGACCGCCAGCGGCCGCGCGTGACGCAAGGGCTGCGGATGACGGTGGCGAGCCTCGCGACCTTCATGCTGGCCGAGGCCTGCGGGCTGCCGCAGGGCTACTGGGCGGTCATCACGGCGCTCATCGTGACGCAGAGCAGCGTCGGCGGCTCGCTCAAGGCGGCGCTCGACCGGTTCCTCGGCTCGGTGCTGGGCGCGTGCTACGGCGGCGCGGTCGCCTTCGCGATTCCGCATCACGGCGGCGCCTCGACCTTCGCGGCGCTGTTCGTGGCCGTCGCCCCCCTCACCTTCGCGGCGACGGTCTCGGCGGGATTCCGGATCGCGCCGATCACCGCGATCATCGTGCTGCTCTCCACCACCGGCTCGACGCTCGGCCCCCTCGCCTTCGCCCTCGACCGGATCCTGGAGATCGGGCTCGGCTGCGTCGTCGGGCTCGCCGTCTCGCTCCTGGTGGCGCCGGCCCGAGCCGCGCGCGCCGTGACCGGCCAGGCCGCGCGGCTCGCGCGCCTGCTCGCCGACCAGCTCGACGCACTGGCGCGCCTCGACGCGGAGGAGACGCCGGAGGCCAAGGCCCTGCCGCCGGCGGTGCGCAGGAGCCTGGCGCGGCTCGAGACCCTGGCGGGCGAGGCCGCCCGCGAGCGCCGCAGCCGGCTCTCGGCCGCCCCCGATCCGGACCCGCTGCTACGCACCCTGATGCGCCTGCGCCACGACCTCGTGCTCCTGCGCCGCGCCATCTCGGAGGCCGATGCGGAGGTGCTGCGGGTGCATCTGGCGGAGGCCTGGGGCGAGGCGGCCCGGGCAGCGGCCGCGCGCCTGCGCGCCCTCGCCGAGGCGCTGAGCGCCGGGCGTCGCCCCGCCGGCGACGATGCGGCGCTGGTGGCGGCGATCGCCGGCTACCGCGAGGCCATCGACGGGATGCGCCGGCGCCAGGTGACCCGGACCCTGTCCACCGACGGCGTCGGGCGCATCTTCTGGCTCGCCTTCAGCCTGGAACAGCTGCGGCGCAACCTCGACGATCTCGCCGAGCGGGCGCGGGATTTCTCCGGGCCTGGGGCCGGGGAAGCGTGAGCGGCCTCAAGGCGTGCGCTTGCGCAGCACCATGTTGCCCTGGAACAGGAATTTCTGCGCCCGCTTGCCGGTATCGACCTCGGTGGTGAAGACGTTGCCGCGGGAATCGACCGCGAGGTTGTGCACCCAGTGGAAGTCGCCGGCCATCCGGCCGTTTCGGCCGAAGCGGCCCAGCACCGTGCCGTCCTCCCGCCGCAGGGTACGGACCTCGTTGTTGGCACCATCGGCGTTCATCAGGTAGGTCTGTGCCTCGTCCGGCCACAGGGCGAGTTCCCAGACCGAGCCGTTGGCCCGGGTCTGCGGCTCGACCCGGAATTCCTTCACGAAGGTGCCGTCGCGGCGGAAGACCTGGACCCGGTCGTTGGTGCGGTCGCAGACATAGACGAGGCCGTCGCGGGCGACCTGGATGCAGTGGACCGGGTTGCGGAACTGCCGGGGCAAGGGGGCCGCCGGGTCGTAGGCCGCTTGCGCCTCGTCGGTCGGCGGCTCGCCGTAGGCGCCCCACATCCGCTTGAACGCCCCGGTCTCGGCGTCGAACACGATCACCCGGTGGTTGTAGTAGCCGTCGGCGACGTAGAGCTCGTTCGTCTCCGGATCGACCTGCATGTTGGCCGGACGGCCCAGCCGCGTGGTGTCGCGGCTGTTGGTCTGCGGCCCGGACTTGCCGATCTGCATCACGAAGCGGCCGTCCTGGGTGAATTTCAGGATCTGCCCGTCCTGCTCGCCGTTGCCGGCGAGCCAGACGAAGCCCTTGTGATCGATGTGGATGCCGTGCTCGTTCTGCGGCCAGTCGTAGCCCTGGCCCGGCCCGCCCCAGGACTTGATGAGCGTGCCCTCCTGGTCGAAGACGAGGACCGGCGGGGCCGGGACGCAGCAGCGGCTGCGCGGCGGGTTGAGACTCGCGGCCTTCTCGTCGTCGGTCAGCGTCCGCGGGCGCTGGACAACCCAGACATGGTCCTGGGCATCCACCGCGACGCCGGCGGCCTGGCCCATGATCCAGTTGTTCGGCAACGGCTTCGGCCAGGCCGGATCGACCCGGAATGACAGCGGCTCGTCGGCCAGAGCCGGAGCCGCACAAGGGGCCGCGCAAGCGAGGGCGACGAGGACGGCGATCCAGCGCATGATTTCCTCCCGGTATCGTTCTTGCCGACACTGTACGGGAGGACCGCCCCGACGCGCCAGCGCTCAAGCCTGGATGGCGCGCCGGACCGCCAGCGCCGCGCAGGCGACGAGGAGCGCCGCCAGGACGAGACGGGCGAGGCGCCCGGCGCGGGTGAGGCGCGCCCGGCAGGACGGCCGCCCCAGCACGAGGGCAAGGAGGCCGAACCACGTCGCCGCCATGCAGAACACCGCGGCGCCCGCCAGCGGCACCGCCGCCCGGTCGGGATGGGCCAGGAAGAAGCCGGCGAAGAAGGCGAGGCTGACCGGGTTGGTCACCGCCGCCCCGAGACCGAGGGCGAAGGTACCGGCGTCGCGCCCAGGTGCTAGGCGGGTCGGATCCTCCGGCAGGCCGGCCCGCCCGCTCGCCAACCGGTAGGCGGCGCGCAGCATCAGGAGCACGAACAACGCCGTCCCGATCCCGGCGACGAGGCGCCCCGCCGGCAGCAGCGAGGCGCCGAGCCCGGCGAAGGCCGCCGCCAGGCCAGCCCCGCAGGCGACGCCCAGGGCGGCGACGACCGGTCCGCGCCCGGGCGCCGCGACGCTCGCCCGCAGCACCACCAGCAGGTTGGGTCCGGGCGAGGCGAGGACGGGGGCATAGGCGGTGAAGAGCGGCCCCAGCAGGGCGGGCCACGCATCGGCGTCGAACATCCGGCATCCCCCCGGCGCGCGCGGCGCCGCTCGGAAGCCATAAAGATGCCAAAACCCGGCGTCGCGCGTCCTTCAATTGAAGGAGGAGGCGTGCGTTGGCGCACGGTTCGATGAAGTCGATGGCAAGTCGCTAACAATCGAGCAGGCGACGCCGCCTCGTGGCGCTCAGTCGTCCGCCGATACCAGATACCGACAAACAGGAAGTCGCGGGATCCCCTCTCCAGGCGATGCCGGGCTTGCCCGGTATCGCTCCAAGGTGTGGGAGAGGGGTAGGGGTGAGGGTGGCGCGCTTCAGTGTGAGACTGAAGCCGTCGTGCTGGCAGCTCAACGTTCAGTGCTTAGTTCTAAACCGTCTCCACCCTCACCCCTACCCCTCTCCCACACGGGAGAGGGGATCCCGCGCTTGACTTGAGAATCTGTGATTTATTCTGGGCAATGATTTTTTCGGCGTGTATCGCCGCAAGACCCATCGCAACGGGAGACGGCGGCAGGGTCACCCCTGCCGCCGTCTGTTCACACCGAATCGATGCGCTCAGCGCCGCTCGGTGCCCATCGGCTGACGGGCCGGGGGCAGCTCGTCCTCGATCCCGACATGGCGCTCGCGGGTGGTGCCGGGCAGGCCGGCATCGACCGCCTGGGTGGTCGGCGGAGCGCCGGCCGCGAAGGGCATGCCGCCCGTATTGAGGCCGGTGGTGGTGCTGCCGGCCGCACCCACCGCCGACGAACCGCCGGCGACCGCCGCCGGGTTGGTCAGCGAGGGAGCGGTCTCGTCGTGACGGCCGGTCCAACCCTCCTGGCGCCAGCCGCGGGTCCGGTCGTCCATGTCGACCGAGCCGTGCTCCTTGAGGATGCTGGCAACCCGGTCCGCATGGGCGTCGTCCGCCCGGACGGTGACGAGGGTGCCGCCGCGACGTACGCCCTCGGCGTAGGTGTGGGCGTGCTCCTCGCTGAGGCCCGCGCCGGTCAGCGAGCCGATCAGGCCGCCTGCGGCCGCGCCGACGCCGGCACCGGTCAGCGTCGCGACGAGCCAGCCGGCAGCGACCACCGGGCCGACGCCCGGAATGGCGAGCAGGCCGAGGCCGGTGAGCAGGCCGGCGCCGCCGCCGAGCACGGTGCCGAGCGAGGCGCCAGCTCCGGCGCCGTTCGAGGCGTCGTGCGCGGTTTCGCCGGTCGTCGTCGTGCCGGTCGTGGTGGTGGCGTCACGCGTTCCGATGTGGCTCGAATAGCGGTCGCCCTGGTTGTTGGCCACGATGCTGATGTCGGAATGCGGCACGCCGGCCGCCTCCACCTTGCGCACCGCCGCCGAGGCGTCGTCGTAGCTGTCGAACAGGGCCGAGATGGTACGGGTCGCCATGGGCGTCCTCCTCAAATCTGGAGCGTGGGGATACGGGGCCTGTATCGCGTTAGCGGGCGGTCGAGACGTTTCCCTTGAAGTCGAGGCCGACCATCACGGTATTGCCGGACTGCATGGCCTGGCCGCGCCAGATGCCCTGATCGTCCTTCTTGAGGTCCTTCACGTCCTTGAAGCCGGCCTGCTCCATGCGGCTGCGGGCCTGGGCCTCGGTGAAGCTGTTGGCGCCGGGCTCGAGCTTGGCGTTGGTGGCGACCGTGCCGGTCGTGCCCGGGTTGCTCTTGTCCATCATGTCGGTGTTGGGCCGGGTCACCGCCTCCTGGCCCTGCGAGTGGGTGCTGGGCTTGGCGTCGCGGGCCGGGTCGCCCGTCACCGTGGTCTGGGCCTGCGCCGCGCCGGCGCCGAGCATGCCGAGGGCCGCGAGGGTGATGAGGGTCTTGCGCATGGTCTCCTCGAACCTTGTCCGATTGATCGATGCCCTCTCAATCGTTGCAGGGCGGCTTGGTTCCGCAAAAGTAACGTTGAACCAAATACGATTTCCTGCATTTAGCGGACGCTCGCGGCGAGCTTGAGCGTTGACGAAGGGATCTTTGTTTTTCATCCGTGCCGCGCTGCACAAAAAACTGAACGCGACGATTGTTTCCGTTCGAAAATGAACATTTTTTTATTGTGCGGCGCAGCCAGGCGTTTCCGCGGCCGGAGAGGCGTGTCGGCAGCGCCGTTAACGGTTCCCTAACCACACACCCGGCAGAAATTGCCCGGTCGACGGGAAGGTGGATCTTCGATGAGCGAGACCGGGGCAATCGGCGCGGGCCGCATCTTCGCCCTGCCGACGCGGGCGGACCTGGTGGCGCTGACGCGCCGCAGCGACCTCGTGCTCGCGGTCTCGGTGCTCGCCATCCTGGTCGTGCTGATCTTCCCGCTGCCGGCCCTGCTGCTCGACCTGCTGCTCGCGGTCTCGATCATCCTATCGGTCCTGATCCTGATGACCGGGCTGTTCATCGAGAATCCGCTCGAGTTCACGGTCTTCCCGACGGTGCTGCTCATCACCACGATGCTGCGGCTGGCGCTCAACCTCGCCTCGACGCGGCTGATCCTCGGCCACGGCCACGAGGGCACGGCGGCGGCCGGCCACGTCATCGAGGCCTTCGGGCACTTCGTGATGGGCGGCAACTTCCTGATCGGGATCATCGTCTTCGCGATCCTGATCATCGTGAACTTCGTCGTCATCACCAAGGGCTCGGGGCGCATCGCGGAAGTGGCGGCGCGCTTCTCCCTCGACGCGATGCCGGGCAAGCAGATGGCGATCGACGCCGACCTCTCGGCAGGTCTGATCGACGAGAAGACCGCCCGGACCCGGCGCCAGTCGCTGGAGGACGAATCCTCGTTCTTCGGCGCCATGGACGGCGCCTCGAAATTCGTGCGCGGCGACGCGATCGCCGCACTCCTCATCACCTTCATCAACGTGGTCGGCGGCATCATCATCGGCGTCGCCCAGCAGGGCATGACCTTCTCGGATGCCGGCAAGACCTACACCCTGCTCACCGTCGGCGACGGCCTCGTCAGCCAGGTCCCGGCGCTGATCGTCTCGACGGCCGCGGGCCTGCTCGTCTCCAAGGCCGGCGTGCGCGGCGCCGCCGGCCGGGCGCTCGGGCGCCAGATCGCCAACTACCCGAAGGCGCTCGGCATGTCGGCCGGGGTGATGCTGCTGATCGGCTTCCTGCCCGGCATCCCGATGCTGCCCTTCCTAACCCTCGGGCTCGGTGCCGCCTACCTCGCCCGCCGCATCGCGCTCCTGCCGAAGCCGGCGGAGGACGAGGCCGCCGGGGGCGCGCCCGGCGCCGACGGCGCCGTGGCCGGGCCCGGGGCGCCCGCGAAGGAGGAGACCGCGGCCGACCTCCTCAAGCTCGACGACCTGAAGCTCGAGATGGGCTACGCGCTGCTCGCCCTCGTCAACGGGCCGGAGGGCCAGGACCGGCTCACCGACCAGATCCGGGCCCTGCGCCGGCAGCTCGCCGCCGAGCTCGGCTTCGTGATGCCCTCGGTGCGCATCCTCGACAACGTCCAGCTCGATGCGAACACCTACGTGGTGCGGGTCAAGGAGATCGAGGCCGGGCAGGGCCAGGTCTTCCCGGGCCAGTTCATGGCGATGGACCCGATGGGCGGCCAGGTGCAGCTGCCGGGCCAGCACCTGATGGAGCCGACCTTCGGCCTGCCGGCGACCTGGATCGACGGCGCCCTGCGCGACGAGGCCCAGCTCAAGGGCTACACCGTGGTCGATGCCGCGACCGTGGTCTCGACCCACCTCACCGAGGTGATCAAGGCCCACGTCGCCGACCTCCTCAACCACGTCGAGGTGCACAAGCTCCTGAAGGAACTGCCGAAGGAGCACGGCGAGCTCCTCAAGGAGGTGGTCCCGGGCCAGATCGCCACCACGGGCATCCAGCGGGTGCTGCAGTATCTCCTGGCCGAGCGGGTCTCGATCCGCGACCTCGGCACCATCGTCGAGGGCATCGCCGAGGTGGCGGGCCACATCAAGAACCCGCGCGACATCGTCGAGCACGTCCGCGCCCGCCTCGGCCGCCAGATCTGCGCCCAGTACCAGGGCCCGGGCGGCGTCCTGCCGATCATCACCCTGTCGCCGGCCTGGGAGAGCGCCTTCATGGAGGCGATCGTCGGCCACGGCGACGAGCGCCACCTGGCGATGCAGCCCTCGAAGCTGTCCGACTTCGTCACCACGGTGCGCGACCGCTTCGAGGAGGCGGCTCGCTTAGGCGAGATGCCGGTCCTCGTCACCTCGGTCCAGGCCCGGCCCTTCGTCCGCTCGATCATCGAGCGCTTCCGACGCGAGACCCCGGTGATGAGCCAGGCCGAGATCCACCCGCGCGCCCGGCTGAAGACCGTCGGGTCGGTATAGGGCAGCGTCCTCCGCCACAGCCTCCGCATCCGGTCGGCCGCGCAGGCACAGCTCTCCCATCGTCAGCGAATCTTGAACAATTTCAAACTACAGCGCGCAGACTCGGGCCGGAGCGACACTGCCTCCACTTGCCACGCGCGGGCCGAGCCCCATCACTCGTCAGAATAGATACTCCCCCGCCGTTTACTGGGATCCGGGTGGCCCGCCGCCGTTGCTCCGAAAGCGGTAGGAGGCGACTTAATCCTCCCCTGGAGTGTGGGCCGGTCCTCGGCCCTTTGCGCTCGTTCGATTTGCCGCACCCTGGTCTAGCCTTCGCGGCGCAACATGCGATCGGGGAGCACATCAGGTGGCGAGCATCGGCATTGTCGGCACGGGATTCGTGGCCGATTACTACATGCGCTCCCTGGCGACGCTGCCGGAGGTGACGGTGGCCGGGGCCTGGGACATCGACCTCGACCGGCTGCACGCCTTTCGCAAGTACTGGCGCGTCCCGGCCGCCGCGAGCCTCGACGACCTGATCGGCCGGCGGCCGGACCTGATCCTCAACCTGACCAATCCGGGCTCGCACTACGCCGTCAGCCTGGCCTGCCTGGAGGCCGGGCTGGCGGTCTACTCGGAGAAGCCGCTCGCCACCCGGCTCGACGACGCCCGCCACCTGCACCGGGTCGCGACCGAGCGGGGCGTGATGCTCGCCTCGGCGCCGTGCAGCGCGCTGGGCGAGAGCGCCCAGATCCTCTGGAAGGCCCTGCGCGAGCGCGTCATCGGCACGCCCCGGCTGGTCTATGCCGAGATCGACGACGGCTTCCTGATCCGCGCGCCGCACGACACATGGCGCAGCGAGTCCGGCGCGCCCTGGCCGGTGCAGGACGAGCTGGCGGTGGGCTGCGCGCTCCAGCATGCCGGCTACTACCTGACCTGGCTGATCGCGATGTTCGGCTCGGTGACCCGGGTCGCGGCGGCCTCCGCCGAGGTGCTCGGCCTGACCCTCGCGGAGGGGGCGGCGGCGGCCCCGACCTATGCCTGCGCCTCGCTGTTCTTCGAGAGCGGGGTGGTGGCCCGCCTGACCTGCTCGGTGGTGGCGCCGCACGACCATAGCTTACGGATCTTCGGCGACGAGGGCATCCTGGAGGTGGGCGAGTGCTGGTCGAACGACGCCGCCGTGCGGGTGCGGCGCCGGCACGTGGTGCGCCGGCGCCTGATCGATTCCCCCCTCACCCGCCGCCTGCGCGCCGGACAGCCCACCCACGCCAAGATCGGGCGGAAGGGCGCGACGGCGATGAACTTCGCCCTCGGGCCGCAGGAGATGCTGGCGGCGAAGGCGGAAGGCCGCGCGAGCCGCCTCGACGCCGACCTCGCCCTGCACCTGACCGAGGTGGCGCTGGCGATCCAGAGCGCCGGCGACGGCACCGGCCACCAGGTGATCGCCTCCCGGGCCGGCGCGGCGGCGCCGATGCCGTGGGCCATGGGAGGATAAGGGAGTGATCGGGCTGACGGCGCCCGTCCGGCATGCGAAAGGAGGCCTCGACCACCGGAGGATCCCGCGATGCCGCTCTACGCTCTCGACGCCGTCAGCCCGGTCGTGCCGGACGACGGCAGCGCCTGGATCGCCCCCGACGCCCACGTCATCGGCCGCGTGCGGCTCGGCCGCGAGGTCGGCGTGTGGTTCGGCGCGGTCATCCGCGGCGACAACGAGCCGATCACGGTTGGCGACCGCACCAACATCCAGGAGGGCGCGGTGCTCCACACCGATGCGGGCTTCCCGCTCACCCTGGGATCGGGGATCACGGTCGGCCACGGCGCCATCGTGCATGGCTGCACGATCGGCGACGACACGCTGATCGGGATGGGCGCGACGATCCTCAACGGGGCGAAAATCGGCCGCAACTGCCTCGTCGGCGCCAACGCGCTCGTCACCGAGGGCAAGGAATTCCCCGACAACAGCCTGATCGTCGGCGCCCCCGCCAAGGCGGTGCGGGTGCTCGACGAGACGGCGGTTGCGGGTTTGCGCGCCTCCGCCGACCGCTACGTCGCCAACGCCAAGCGCTTCGCGCAAGGGCTGCGGCGGGTCGACTGACCGACAGCGCAGGCTGCAGGGCATTGTCCGACGAAGTGGACACCGGTTCGTCGCATACAATGCGGCGAAACCAATGACCTGGAGCCCCATCCGATTGCGGCCCGACCGGATGTTGCTCCAGGTGGCGAACCCACAAGGGTGGCACGGTTGAGCCGCGGCATCATTAGCCCTCCGAGCAGGAGGGGCGTGGATGGCACGGTTGAACCTGACGGATGTGGAGTGGGCGGCGATAGAGCGGCTATTGCCCGCGGACATGCATGGCAAGGAGCGGGTGGACGACCGGCGGGTGCTGAATGGCCTCGTCTGGCGATTGCGCACGGGCGCACCCTGGGCCGACATCCCGGCGCGCTATGGCTCGCATACGACCTGTGGCAACCGTTTTCGGCGCTGGCGCAAGCGCGGCAGCTGCGATCGGCCCGTGGATGCCGTGTCAAAGGCTTGCGACGGCGGCTTGCAGATGATCGACGTCACCAGCGTGCGGGTTCACCAGCATGCCGCCTGCGCCCGAAAGAGATCGCCGATGCGGTGGCATGGGTTGCTGGCGCGGCAGCCTGACAAGCAGGATCCACGCGCCGGTAAATGCGGCATAGCAGAGAGAACCGTTTCAAGGGCGCTCACAACGCCACCCTTCGGATAGGATGCGAGGAGCCGCGCAACTGATGAATCAGGACTAGTGTCCTGCGTCTGAAGTTCGTGGCAAAGGTGTTGTCTCTGGCTCAGCTTCGAGTGCTCGCAGGCAGAAGCGTTTGACGCTGGCCAGGATGGCGTCGGCGGACTTCACCCACCGGAACGGTTTCGGATCGGCATTCGTGGCCGCGATGAAGGCGCGAATGTCGCGTTCGAGCTCGTCCACCGAGCAATGAACGCCACGCCGGATCGCCCGCTCCGTTAGCAGACCGAACCATCGCTCGACCTGGTTGATCCATGAAGCAGAGGTCGGCGTGAAGTGCACGTGATAGTGCGGGCGCCTGGCTAGCCAATCGCGGATCAACTTGGTCTTGTGCGTCGCCGAGTTGTCGAGCACCAGATGCACGTCGAGGTCGGCCGGCACCGTGGCCTCAATCTCGTCCAGGAAGCAGCGGAACTCGCTGGCGCGGTGACGCGGATAGCACTGCCCGATCACGGTCCCGGCCTTTACATCGAGGGCGGCAAACAAGCTGGTGGTGCCATGTCGGGCGTAGTCGTGCGTGCGCCGCTCCACCTGTCCGGGCCGGAGCGGCAGCATCGGCTGCGTGCGGTCGAGCGCCTGCACCTGGGACTTCTCGTCCACGCAGAGAACCAGGGCGCGGGCGGGCGGAGCCAGATAGAGCCCGACGATGTCGCGCACCTTCTCGGCAAACAGCGGATCGGTCGAGAGCTTGAAGGTCTCGGACCGGTGCGGCTGCAGGCCGAACGCCCGCCATACCCGCCCGACCGTCGCGCCCGACACCCCGCTGGCCTTGGCCATGCTGCGCTGGCTCCAGTGAGTGGCACCCTGCGGCCGCTCGCAGAGTGTGCGGTCGATCAACTCGGCGACCTGCTCGTCGCCAATCCGGCGTGGCGCACCGGAGCGGGCCTCGTCGAGCAGCCCATCCGTGCGTTCGCGGGCAAACCGTTCGCGCCACTTGCCGACCGTGTGCTTGCCGGTGCTCAGTTCCGCCGCGATGGCCGTATTGCTCCGCCCATCGGAGGCTAAAAGCACGATGCGGGCACGCAGGGCGAGCCCCTGGGCTGTCTTGCGGCGGCGGGCCCAGCTCTCAAGCTCAGCTCGTTCCTCGGTGCTCAGGTCAAGAGATGTGGGTACACGGTAGGCCATCGGCGCCTCCCAACACACCCACACTTTGCCACGAACTTCAGACGCAGGACACTAGGCGCTATCGCCCAACGCGATACGAATATGTGGCGCAAGGCGATGTGTCTTGATGGGGAATCTCCGCCCCATCAAACACATCCAACCCTCTCTCTGGACCGTCACCTTTGACAACTAATATATACTTCACCGATGAACGCCCGCACAATGTGCTTCCTCGAAGCAAAATGGGATCCGCAGGCTTGAGGATCTTGAATATCTGCCCGTCCATTCCTTCTCCAGTTGCCGCCTTGATCGCAAGTGATTGCCCATTCTGAAAATTTATTTTTTTTGACGTAAAGATAACCTTCCCGGTAATCGAGACCGCCGTTTTGCTGACTGGCTGCCAGGTCTCAGCCTGGGCCAATGCCGGGAACGTCATCGCGAAGGTAGCGGCGAGGAGCATTTGCATGGGACACCCGTTGCGCAACTCGAACGCTGCTGGTGTAATCCAAGCAAGACACAAAATCTCCCCTGCCCCGTCGACTCAATAACCGCGATATCATAATTCGTCCGCTTGCCGCATGAACAGAGTCCCTTCCAATGATCGCAAAATTATCGATGGCCGCCGTCATTGTCACGGCCATGATCCCCGGATCAGTATCTGCAGCATCGAACGCCAAGGTCGAGTGCTGGAAGCGTCTCAGGGACGGCGATGTTCATGCGGAGACAGGCAAGTACCCGCAATTCAGCTCTGGCTTCAAAGTACTAAGCTTCAAGGCGAACCGGAAGGATTCCGAGTGGAGCTACGGCACCTGCATTCTGGCGCCGAGAAAGTAGCATAGGTCGGGCTGCTCCCCTGCGGGGCCAGGCTCTAGGCCGCCGCGGTCTCGCCGCCGTTCGCCGCGCCGGGCGTCTCGGTGCGGATGGGCTCGGCCAAGGCGTGCTCGGCCAAGGCGTGCTCGGCTAGGATGTGCTCGGCGAACTGGGCGATCGGGCCGGGGCGGCCGAGGAGGTAGCCCTGCGCCTCGTGGCAGTTCTCGGCGCCGAGGAATTCCAGCTCGGCCGAGGTCTCGACCCCTTCGGCCAGCACCGGCAGCCCGAGGCCTCTCCCTAGGCCCAGCACCGCCCGCATGATCGCGGCGGTTTCCCGGTTGACGTCGACGGCGCGGATGAACGACCGGTCGATCTTGATCTTGTCGAACGGGAAGGCGCGCAGGTTCGACAGCGACGAGTAGCCGGTGCCGAAATCGTCCATCGCGATCCGCACCCCCATCGCCT
>NZ_JBEXZS010000066.1:0-12398 GCF_040593685.1 Methylobacterium sp. EM32
GGGTATGGGGGTGGGGGTGGTGCCGCGTAGAGCTCAGCGCTCCATTCTGCACCACCCCCACCCCTAGCCCCTCCCCACAACTCGCAGCGATCGCGGGCGGGCCCGGGATCGCCTGGGGAGGGGAAGAGCGTCTCGACTACGCCAGCATCTCGGCCGGCAGGTCGCTGCCGTGGTACTTCTTGTAGATCGCGTTGAGCTGGCCGTTGCGCAGGTTCTTGCGCACCCATTCGTTCAGCGCGGTCTGGAGCTTGCCCTCGCCCTTGCGGATGCCGATCGCGTAGGGGAACGTCCGCATCACGATCTTGGTCTCGAACGGCTCCGGGGGTTTCCGGCTGTTGGCGGTGTTCATCACCTGCGGCGAGGTCGCCACCATGTCGACCTGGCCCGAGACCATCGCGGTGATCAGCGTGGCGTCGTCGTCGTAGCGCACCATCTGGGCGCCCTGGGCCTTGGTGGTTGCTTCCTTGTCGTTGGTGCTGCCGCGGGTGGTGCCGAGGCGCTTGCCGACAACGGCCGCGTAATCCTTGACCTCGCGGACCTTCGGCCCAGCGATCACCGCCTGGATCACCCCGTAGGGGTCCGAGAAGTCGATCACCTTCTGGCGCTCCTCGTTCACGCTGAACGAGGCGATGACCATGTCGGCCTTGCCGGTGAGCAGGAACGGCACCCGGTTCGGGCTCGTCACCTGCACGATCTCCAGCGGCAATTCCCACTCGGCGGCGAGGAGCCGGGCGGTCTCGACGTCGGAGCCGGTCGGCTGCATCGCCGAATCGGTCATGCCGAAGGGCGGCGAGCCGAGATCGAGGGCGACGAGCAGCTTCTTGCGGCTCTTGATCGTGTCGAGCGTGTCGGCAAGCGCCGGCATCGCCAGGGTGGAGGCGGCCGCGAGGCCGCCGGCCAGGAAGGTCCTGCGCTTCATCCCCAAATCTCCTGTTGGTTACAGCCCGCTGCCGACGAAGTCGCGCAATTCGGGCGTGCGTGGGTTGTCGAGGTCGCGGCCGGCCAGGGTCTCCCAGACCCGGCCCTGGCGCATGTAGATGACGGTGCCGGCGACGCGGCGGGCGAAGCCCATCTCGTGGGTGACGAGGATCATCGTCATGCCGCCGCGGGCGAGATCCTCCATGACCTTCAGCACCTCGGAGGTGAGCTGCGGGTCGAGGGCGGAGGTGACCTCGTCGAACAGCATCACCTGCGGCTGCATGGCGAGCGAGCGGGCGATGGCGACGCGCTGCTGCTGCCCGCCGGACAGCTGCTCGGGATAGTGCTCGGCCTTCTCGGCGAGCCCCACCCGGGTCAGGCAGTCCATCGCGAGGTCGCGCGCCTCCCCCCGCTTGATCCCCTTCACGCAGGTCGGTGCCAGCATGATGTTCTGGAGCGCGGTGAGGTGCGGGAAGAGGTTGTAGCTCTGGAAGACGATGCCGACGGAGAGCCGCAAGGCCCGCTTGTCGAGGGTGGGGGCGTGGATCGCGTGGCCGCAGACCTCGATCGCCCCCTCCTCGATCGTCTCCAGCGCGTTGATGCAGCGGAGCGCCGTCGATTTCCCGGAGCCGGACTGGCCGATCAGCGCCACCACCTCGCCGCGGCCGACCTCGAACGAGACGCCGTCGAGGACCTTCAGCGGGCCGAAGCTCTTGTGGACGTTGGCAAGCTTAACGACGGCCGACATTGAGCCTCCTCTCCAGCCCGCGGCTCCAGGCCGACAGCGGATAGCAGATGGCGAAGTAGAAGATCGCCACGGTCACGAAGATGATGAAGGGCTGGAAGATCGAGTTGTTGATGAGCTTGCCGGCCTGCGACAGCTCGACGAAGCCGACGACCGAGGCGAGCGAGGTGTTCTTGACGATCTGGACCAGGAACCCGACGGTGGGGGCGGTGGCGAGCCGCATCGCCTGGGGCAGCACGACCCGGGTCAGCCGCTGCCAGGGCGACAGGGCGAGGCACTCGGCCGCCTCCCACTGGGTCTTCGGCACCGCCTCGATGCAGCCGCGCCAGATCTCGCCGAGGAAGCCCGAGGCGTAGATCGTCAGCCCGGCGCCCGCGGCGATCAGCGCCGGCAACTGGTCGAAGCCCGCGATGGCGAGGCCGAAATAGATCATGAACAGCAGGATCAGGAGCGGCGTGCCCTGCACCACCTGCACGTAGACCGAGGCCGCGCCCCGGAGGATCCGGTTCGACGAGATGCGGGCCAAGGCCACGCCGAAGCCGAGAAGGCCGCCGCCGATGAAGGCGATGGCGGAGAGCGCCAGCGTCCAGCCCGCTGCCTGCAGCAGGAACCAGAGGTGCTGGGGTCCGAAAGTGGGCATGGGTCCCCTCCCCGCTTAGAGTGCGGTGCCGAGCTTGCGCCGGCGGGTGAAGACGAGGAGGCCGAAGCCCCAGAAGGCCCAGCGCACGACGAAGGACAGGGCGAGGTAGACCAGGCCGACGACGATGTAGGTCTCGAAGCTGCGGAAGGTGTCGGACTGGATGCGGTTCGCCACCGCCGTCAGCTCCTCGGCCGAGATCTGCGAGCAGATCGACGAGGCGAGCATCAGGAGCACGTACTGGCTGACCAGCGCCGGGTAGACCCGCTCGATCGCCGGGCGCAACACCACGTGCCAGTAGATCTGGCGGCGGTTCAGCCCCAGGCACTCCCCGGCCTCGACCTGCGCCCTGTGGATGCTCTCGATCCCGGCGCGCATGATCTCGCAGGTATAGGCCACCACGTTGACGACGAGGGCCAGCACCGCCGCGACGTTGGCATCGACCCGAAGGCCCAAAACCGCGATGCCGAAATAGACCAGGAAGATCTGGACGAGCAGCGGCGTGTTGCGGATCACCTCGACATAGGCGCCGACGACCCGCTTCACCCAGGGCGGCCCGTCGGCCCGCGCGATGGCGCAGAGCGCGCCGCCGACGAAGCCGAGCACCGTCGCCAGCGCCGAGAGCTGGAGCGTCAGCCAGACCCCGGCGGCGAAATCGCGCCAGTACGGCAGCAGCGCGGCGAAATCGAACTGGTAGGTCATGCCGCGCCCGAGGCCGGGTAGGCGGCGGCGAGCGCCCGCAACACCGGCGCGGGCAGACGGGTGCCCGCCTCCTCGACCCAGGCCAGGAAGGCGGGAATCCGCCGCTCGACCTTCTGGACGTGGTTCTGGGCGATGTCGGAGAGGCGGTGGTTCAGGTAGGGGTTGAGGAACCGGTCGAGGGTGGCGGCGACGTAAGTATTCGCCTCCGCCCCCATCCCGCGGGCGGAAAAGCCCGGCACCACCTCGTCGCGGTAGAGCGCGTCGAGCCGCGCCCGGATCGCCGGATCGGCCAGGATCTCGCGCACGGTCTCACCTTTCGGCCGGCCCTCGCGCTGCCAGATCTCGGCGAGGAACGTGTGGCCGAGATTGAGGATGTGCAGCTTCAGCCGCTCGTAGGGCTCGAGATCGTCGGCGAGCACGATGCAGGGATGCTCGCACGGGAGAACGAGGCCGGGCCGGCGCTCGATCGCCCACAGGGCATAGGGCTCGGCCACGGCGCCGACCGGCTCGATCGGCTCGGAGACGATGCGGTCGACGAGGGTGTCGGTGAAGGTCGCGCCCTCGCGCAGCCAGGTCCGGAAGTCCTCTGGCAGGCCGGCCTCGCCCGCGAGGTCGAGGACCAGGCCCTGGAGCACCCGGCCATTGCGGTTGATCAGCTCGCAGGGCAGCACCGTGAGCGGGCGCCCGCCCGCCTGCCAGCGGCGGTAGAGGAGCTGGGTCAGCTTGCCCGGGAACGAGGCCGGGGGATGCGCCTCGACCCATCCCGCGCCGCGATCGGAGGCGGGGATCGCGTAGCCGGTATCGCCGGTATTCGAGAGGACGATCTCGGCCTCGTCGACGAACAGGGCCGTCACGGCGTCCCAGTCGGTCGTCGCCGAGAGGCCGCGGTCGATGCTGGTGACGGTGACCTGCCGCTCGACCGGCGCACCGTCCGCGATGCCGCGGATGACGACCGGATAGCCCTCGGGCGCCCCGAAGGCGGCGACGCGCCCGGCGCGGGAGGCCGCGCCCGAGGTCTGCACCACCGCGACCGGGCCGACCGCCTGGCC
The DNA here is from genome assembly GCF_040593685.1 of Methylobacterium sp. EM32. Lineage (NCBI taxonomy): Bacteria > Pseudomonadati > Pseudomonadota > Alphaproteobacteria > Hyphomicrobiales > Methylobacteriaceae > Methylobacterium > Methylobacterium sp. EM32. The sequence continues at coordinate 4,052 of NZ_JBEXZS010000066.1, forward strand.
GGCCTCGCGCGCCTCGTGGATGAAGAGGTCGGCATGGGCCTGCAGGAAGCGGCTGGTGCCGAACTGGACCACTCGCCGGGTCTTGCGGGTGACGCTCATGCGCAACGCGCCGCGCGGGCGGAAATGCTGCCGATCGGGGCCATGGGCGTGTCCTCACCGGATGGGGCTTATGTATTATCATGCATAAAGAACCGACCAGTCCCGGCTGTCAAACGGTTTTTTATGTGCGAAAAACCGCCTGAAGGCGGATGGACGCGGGGCCGTGCGGCGTGCTGGACTCGTGTCCGCGGGAGGACGGGATGCGGGCGAACACGGTCCACAAGCGGGCCTACAACCAATGCTTGTCCGTGCTGGCGGCGCGGCCGCTCGGGCCGTGGTGCATCTCGGAGGCCGACCTGTCCGAACTGCTGGAGGTCAGCCGCACGACGGTGCGGGGCGTGCTGGCGGGGCTCGCCGCGTCCGGCATCGTCGGGTCGGACGGGGCACGGCGCTGCCTGGTCCGCCACCCGGTGTCTGAGGATTATTTTCCTGGTCTCGAGACCGAGACGGTGGCGGAGGCCGTCGAGCGCAAGTTCATGCAATGGGTGCTCCAGGGCGATTGCCGCCCGGGCCAGGTGGTCAATACCGCGGAACTGGCGCGCCTGTTCGGCGTCTCGACCACGGCGGTGCGGGAATACCTGACCCGGTTCAGCCAGTTCGGGCTCTTGAAGCGGCGCGAGAACAGCGGCTGGATCTTCGCCGGGGTGACGCCGGACTTCGCCGCCGAGATCTACGAGATCCGCGAGATGTTCGAGCTGCGCTCGGCCCGCCGCTTCGTCGAGCTGGCGCCGGATTCGCCGGCCTGGGCCGAACTCGCCGCGATCGAGCGCGAGCACCACGCCCTGCTCGCCGAGATCGACGCGCGCTACCGCGACTTCTCACGCCTCGACGAGCGGCTGCACCGGCTGATCCACGACGCCTCGCGCAACCGCTTCATCCGCGACTTCTACGACGTGATCTCGATCATCTTCCACTACCACTACCAGTGGGACAAATCCGACGAGAAGGAGCGCCACCGCGTCGCCCTGCGCGAGCACCTCGACTACATCGCCGCCCTGCGCTCGCGCGACCTGCGCCAGATCGACCAGACCTGCCGGGCCCATCTGCGCACCGCCCGGGCGACCCTGCTGCGCTCGATCGCGGTCGGCCCGCTGGGTGGTGCGCCGGCGCGGATGCGCGAGCCGGAGGTTGGCCAGGCGCTTCCGCCCGTCGGGTGACGTCTTCGCACAGCTGGGCGCGTTCTGCGGTCGAGTCTGGCGCGGTCTCGCTCTCGGAGTCTGTTCGACGGGCTCGACAGGATTCCCACAACCTCCTTGTCATTCCGGGCTCCGCTGCGCGGCCCCGGAATGACAAGGAGGTTGTGGGACATCGATAGAGGCCAATCAAGCAAGCTATCAGATGTTTTCAATCGCGATCTGCCGATCGACCTTTCATATGGCAAATCTGATATCGCAGTATAAATAATACAAGTCCGTCACGTCTGTGAATCCGGTATCGTGTCGCTGTGCAGCCGGTGCCTGTACGGGTATCCGCCCATAGGTAAGGCTTCCTTCACCCTGTTGCGCGAAGAAGAGAGCGGCCGTTCGCAGCGTCCTCCCCGGACCAACCCTGGGGCGGCCGCCGGTCATCCCCCTCGTGCGGAGCTCAGATGTCGGTGCGGCGCGCGAGGATGGAGAGGCTGGGCTGCGTCCTGGCGATCCTGGCGGGCTCCGCGGGCGCGGTCCGGGCGCAGAGCCTCGAAGAGGCCTCGGCGGCGGCGCTCGAATCAAGCTTCGTGCTGCGGGCCGAGCGCGCCCGGCAGGACGGGGCCGAGGAGCGCCTGCGCGGCGCCATCGACGCCTTCATGCCCACCGTCGCCTTCACGGCCGACCGGCCGCTCAAGAGCCGGATCACCTACGCGCCGGAGGCCGCCCCGCCGGTGGTCGGGCTCGACGCGACGCCGCGGCGGGCGCCGAGCGTGGTCGGGATCACCGCGAACCTGCCGCTCTTCGACGGGTTCCGGCGCTGGAACGGCTACCAGACCGCCCGGACCCTCGCCGAATCGGGCCGGCTGCTCCTGATCTCCCGGCGCCAGCAGGTGCTGCTCGACACGGCCATCGCCTACATCGCGGTCCTGCGCGACACCCGGATCCTGGCGGCGCGCGAGGCGCAGCGGATCGCGATCCAGCGCATCGCCGCCTTCACCGACAAGCAGTTCGAGCTCAATGACGCCACCCGCACCGACGTGGCGCTCGCCCGCTCGCGGGTGCAGGAGGCGGAGGCCCTGCGCCTGCGCGCCCAGGCCGACCTCACGGCGTCGCGCCTCGAATTCACCCGCCTGACCCGGATGGCGCCCGAGCGAATGCTGCCGCCGCGCCTGCCCGACGGGCTGCCGCGCAAAGCCGACGCCTATGCCGATCTGGTGCGCAAGGCCAATCCCGACATCGCGGCGTTCCAGCTCGAGGCGGAGGCCGCAGGCTATCAGGCCAAGGCGGCGGTCGCGGACCTTCTCCCGAAGGTCAACCTGCAAGTCTCGAAGATCGCGCAGCTCGGCTACAGCCCGGCCCTCGACCGGATCACCGATACGACCACCCGGGTGGTCGCGACCGTGCCGATCTACGAGCCCGGCAGCCTGCCGCGGATCGGCGAGGCCTCGGCGCTGGCGCGCCAGCGCGGCTACGAGGCGCAGGACAAGGAGCTGGCGACGCTCACCGCGGCCCGCATCGCCTTCGCACGGCGCCAGGCCACCGCCGAGCAATACGCCCAGCTGACGGCGCGGATCCGCGAATTGCGCGAGACGATGCGGGGTTTCGGCATCGAGCGGGCGGCGGGTTTTCGGACTGTCCTCGACGAATTGAACATCCGCGGCGAGCTCGCCAATGCCGAGGTGGCGGCGGAGGTCGTGCTGAACGAGCGCGACGGGCAGTCGCTTCAGCTCGCCGCCGCCGCGGCGCTCCTGGACGCCGCGCCCGGCGGGTCGTCGGCGCGGCGTTTCGAGTCGGTCGCCCCGCCCCCGGCGCCGGCCCTGCGGCGGTCGCTCGCCGCAGTCCCGGTCGAGACAGCCCCTGCCCTGCGCGGTAGCGCGGGGCCGGCTGTGAGAGCGCTGCCCGCCCTGGTGCTGCGGGTCTCACGGGCGGAGGGGGATGGTCGCTGAGGGTTGGGGTCACAACGACCAAGTTGACCGCATGACGGGCTGCCATGGGCGTGGGACCGCTTGGGATGGCATGCAGACCCTATGCCTTAGTGCTGTTCGGCCGAAGTTCCTGCTGGGTGATCGCGCTGAGCCATTCGAGACAGATCGAACGGAGGTCGTATGCGTCGGTGGTCTCCCGAACGATCTCTTCCAAGAAGGGCTTTGCTTCCGAATAGCGCTTCGCCTCAAACAAGATGGCGGCGAGGTTCTGCTTGTAGGGTGTCATGCCGGGATTGGCCGCAACAGCGTTCCGGTAGAGCCGCTCGGCCTGTTCAGTGTCTCCCAGTTCTTCAAGGATGTTTCCGATCCGGAAGGCCACGCCTCCCGCGTCCCAGGCATCAATCGCGAACTGATGGCGCTCATAGTCGAGCACCGCCTTCTCGAAGCGCCCTTCTGCCAGCGTGGCATCTATCGTTTTGACGGCTTCGTAGGGATCGAACGAGGTCATGGAGCATCATATAGAAGGCGAATGTTGATCATCAAATCATTCGCGATCAAGGTCCATAAAGGGTCAAGAGTCGGCCGGCATGCCGTGCTAATGCTGATGAGCGACAATCAGAAGGATATTTTAGATCGGCCCGCGTCATCCGACGAAGGATCGCCCCAGCCCCTCACGCCGCCTCCGGCACCGGCGCCCCGGGCTTCTCCGGCGGGCGCGGATCCTCCGTCAGCCGCCCGTTCTCGATCCGGAAGACCCGGTTGACCTGGTCGAGCAGGCGCTCGCTGTGGGTGATGAACACCTTGGCGGCCTTCACGCCCTTCAGGCTCTCCACCAGGGCCACTTCCGTCGCCGGGTCGAGATTCGCCGTCACCTCGTCGAGGAGCATCAGCCGCGGCCGGCGGCAGATCGCGCGGGCCAAGAGCAGGCGGCGGCGCTGGCCGGTTGAGAGTACGCTGCCCTCCTCCGAGACGTGGGTGGCGTAGCCCTGGGGCAGCCGCTCGATCTCCTCGCGCAAGCTGACCCGCACCAGGGCCGCCTCCATCTCGGCGTGGGACACGGCCGGATCGAACAGCGACAGGTTGTCGGCCACCGTGCCGGCGAAGAGCCCGTCATCGGCGAAGACGACCCCGAGATTGGCCCGGTACTCGCGCTTGCCGAACTGGCTCAACGGCGCGCCGTCGACCGTGACCGAGCCGGCGGCGGGCTCGGTGAGGCTCGCGAGGATCCGCATCAGCGACGACTTGCCCGAGCCCGAGGCGCCGACGATCGCGATCGTCTCGCAGCGGCCGACATCAATGGTGAGGGAGGCCCCCGTCAGGATCGGCTCGTCGCCGCGGCCGAACTGGATCGTGACGTTGTCGACCCGCACCTCCTTGCGGATCGCCCGGTGGACCATCGCCTCGTGCAGGCCCTCCTCCGGCGCCTGGCCGATCACGTCCTCGAGGCGCGCGACGTGGACCTTGAGGGCGGCGAGCTGGAGCAGGCTCGAGGTCAGGTGGTTGACGCGGTCGAAGAAATCGGTGCGCAGGGCGATGAAGGCGTAGAGGGTGCCGATCGTCAGCGTGTTCTTGATGACGCCGGTGATGCCGAGATAGAGCGTCGCCACGGTGCTGATCGCGATCACAACGTGCATCAGGAACTCGGCGTCGAGCCCGGCCTTCTTCGCCCGGAAGTCGAGATTGGCGAAGCGCGCGAAGCTCTCGAACCAGTTCATGGCGAAGAGCTCGGTGCTGTTATGCGCCTTCAAGCTGCCGATGCGCTGCAACCCGTCGATCAGGCTCGCCTGCTCCTGCGAGCGCGCCTCCAGCGAACCGGCGGTGGCGCGGTTCAGCGTCGGGAAGGTGACGAAGCGCATCGCCAGCACGGCGGCCAGCGTCGCCAGCGTGATCGACGCCATCACGGGCGAGTAATAGTACATCAGCCCGACGAGCAGGAACGACGTGCCGATATCGGCGAACGACGTGACCAGGCCCCCGACCATGAAGGTGCGGATCGTGTCGATCGACTGGATGCGGGTGACGAAATCGCCCGGATGGCGCAATTCGAAGTAGCTCAGCGGCAGGCGCAGCGCGTGGCCGACGACGTTGCGGGTGAACTGGAGCTGGAGCAGCGTCGAGGCGCGGAGCGCAATGTAGCCGCGCAGCCACTGCCCGAAGGCCTCGAACAGCATCATCAGCACGAGGCCGGCGGCCAGCATCTGCATCAGGTCGAGGTCGACCTGCGGGATCACCACGTCGAGCGCGATCTGCAGCAGCACCGGGGTGGTGAGGCCGAGGAGCGAGATCGCCACCGAGACCAGCGTGATCTGCCACACCGTGCCGCCGAGGCCCCGGGCGCTGCGCAGGATGTCGAACAGCTTGAGCCGGTCGCCGACCTTGATCGCCCGGAAATCCATCCGCGGCGCGAATTCGAGCACGACGCCGCCGAACAGGCGCTCCATGTCGGCGCGCTCGTAGACCCGCAGGCCGAATTCCGGATCCTGGACGTGGTACCGGCCGCGAGCGATCTTCTCCAGCACCACGAAGTGGTTGCCGCGCCAGTGCAGGATCGCCGGCAGGGCCACCTGCTCCAGCTCGGTCACCCCGTCGAGGGCGTAGCCGCTGGCGTCGAGGTCGAGGCTGTCGGCGAGCTGCACGATGCTCGCGAGCGTCATGCCGTTGCGCGACAGCGGGAACAAAGCCCGCAGGTAGGCGAGATCGATGTCGTGGCGGTGGTAGTTCGCCACCATCGCCAGCGCCGCGAGCCCGCATTCGTTGGCCTCGTTCTGGAGGATCGAGCGCACCCGCCGGCGCGGGCTGAGCGCGCGCTTGAGCCAGTCGGTCATCGGATCATCCTCGCCCGCGCATCGCCCGGATCGGATCGAGCATCCAGTCGATCAGCCGCCGCCGCTCGACCACGATGTCGGCCGAGAGGGTCGAGCCGATGCGGATCGGCTCGTCGGTGCCGTAAGCGCGCATGGTGCGCGAATCGGGCCGCACCTCGACCCGGTAGACGGATTGGCGCGCAGCGGCCGCCGCCGCATCGCCCCCGCCCTCCTCCGCCGAGGCCAGCATCGGGTTGCGCAACGGGGTGCCGGAGATCACCGTGATCGTGCCCTTGGCGATGCCGAAGGTCTTGAACGGGAAGGCGTCGTATTTCAGAACCACCTCCTGGCCGACCTTGGCGAGCCCGATGGCGCGGGCCGGCACTTCGAGCACGACCAGCGGATCGGCCCGCGTGTCGCCGAGGATCGCCACCACTTGGTCGGCGGTGACCGAATCGCCGGGCTGGACGTAGAGGCCCGCGACCTCGCCGTCGGTGGGCGCCACCACGTCGATGCGCGACTGGGCGCCGAGCGCGGTGATCTGCGCCTCGATGGCGCTCAATTCATTGCGGGTGGTGGCGAGCTGGGCCGCCTTCTCGGTGTCGCCGGTGCGTTGCGCCCGCAGGCGCTCCGAGGTGCTCTGGCGCAACTCGGCCCGGCGGGCGCGCAGTTCGGCGATCTGGCGGGCGTAGTCGAGGGCGGCGCGGCGCTGGCCGTTGAGGGTCTCGCGGGTGGCGTAGCCCTGTTTGAGATAGGCCTCGACGCGGGCGACCATCTCCTCCTGCTGGGCGAGACCCTCCTTGAGGGTGCGCTCCTGGTCGTCGAGGGCGCGCAGGACCGCCGTGACGTTGCGCTCGGTCTCGCTGCGGTCGCCGCGGGTCGAGTCGAGATAGACCGAGAGGCGCGCCTGCTCGGCGGACAGGCTGGTGCGGCGCTCCTGCAGGCTGCGGAGCGTCGCCCCGACGGTCGAGACGCCGCCCGTCGTCTGCTCGCGCAATTGCACCTGCATCAGGCGCTGGCCGCGGCTGACGGTGTCACCCTGCTTGACGGCGATCTCCCGGACGATGCCGGCGGCCTGGGCGTCGAGGCGGGTGAGGCCCGAAGCGGCCGAGACGTAGCCGCGCACCGCTTCGGAGCGGGCGAGATGGCCGAGAAAGAGGCTTCCCACGATGACGATGATGATGGCGCCGAAGAACCACGCCATCCAGACGCTGCCGCGGTCGTGCTGGAGGTGGACGCTGCCGGTGAGCCGCCGACGCTGGAAGCTGGCCTCCGCGGGGGGAGGCGCCGCGGGTTCGCTCATCGACCGTCCGCTCGCAAAAACCTTACGCCGCGAGGTCGCGCGGCGCCTCCCCGCCTGCCGGAGAGTTGTCCTGCACCGTCGCAGAGGAGGGTAAATAATCGGCGAGCATCGGCCAGAGATGCCATTGCTCCGGCCGGGCCGCGATGGCGGCCTGGATGTGCCGGCGCATGATGCCGGCGACGTGCGTCCGCTCCTCGGACGCGGCCCCGCGCACCTCGAAGGGCTGGCCGAGGCCGATCGTGTCGCCGTGATCGTCCATGGTGGTGGCGAGCGGCACCACGGTCGCGCCGGTGAGCCGCGCCAGGGTGTCGGTGCCGAAAGCGAAACGGAAGGGCAGCCCGAACATCGGCATCTCGGCCGGCGCCCCGTAGGACGGGTCGAGGTCGCAGAACACCACGATCACCGCGCCCTTCTGGGCGAAGCGCACCGCGGAGAGGAAGTCGGCTCGCTGGCTGACGTTCAGGAAGCGCACGTCGACGTCGACCTCGCGCAGGCGCTCGATCACCTCCGTCTCCATCGCCATGTCGTCGCGCTGGCGCAGGACCAGCATCGGCCGGCCCGGGAAGTAGCGGGTCATCAGGGCGGCGAGTCCGAGCACGTAGGCGCCCATGTGGAGCGGCGCCAGGATCACCGGCCGGCCGGTGGCGGCGACGCGCTCCATCACCGCCGGATCCGCGACCTGCACCCGCGCGATGTCGCGCCGGATCGCCGCGATGGACCGCTTGTGCAGGGCGCACCACTCGATCTCGGAGGCCGTGTCGTGGTGGGCGGCCTCCCGCGAGAGGCGCAGGGCCTCGCGGCGCGGCAGGCGCAGCACGCTCTCGAAGGTCGCCGCGAAGCCGTCGCCCTTGTCCCCGGTCAGGAGGCGGCGGCCCGTGACGAGGGCGCGCAGGGCGCGCCGGCGCCAGGCCAGCGGCAGGCTCGCCAGGCGCGCGTAGGTCCAGGGGATGTGCGGGGCCGTTCTCATCGGATCTCGATCCTTCTCAAGCCGGTGCCCCGCACGGATCCGCCGTCAGCGGTTCAGCAATGCTTCTTGGACTTGGCGCTGCCGCAGGACGGGGCCGGCGGCGGGCAGACGGGGGCCGGGGG
>NZ_JBEXZS010000067.1:0-48279 GCF_040593685.1 Methylobacterium sp. EM32
CACCCCTCGTCTACGAACAGGAGCATCGCCCAAAACCCGCAACCGGGACCCTGGTCAGCCAAGCCCCATAACCGTCCACAGAAACGGGGCAATCCCATGGCAGCGGGTAGCCCTACCTGTGGACGGGAGGGGCGCTGTACGGGCTCGTGAGGCGATTGTAGGGGGCGTGACGGTACGTGCTCGTGGGCACTCACCGTTAAGACCATCTCTCATCCGAGTGAAGGCAACGTTTGCTACGCCTCGAATATGTTCCAGTGCCCGCCAAGTGCGTTCTTAACGCCTCTCTCGTCGCACCGGCTGACCATCAGTGCGCGTTCTTGATCTCCACCACGAGATAATTCCATGAAGCAAGGCTGCCCCATTCCACCATGGGATTTCACAGCCCAAGGTGGCAAGCCTGAAAGGTTGAGGTTCTTCGGCTTGGATGGCGATGTGAGTATGAAGTAGGGCTGGACATGCTGAACCGGCAAGGCGGACATTCTTCGGGCCTTGCTTTTCATTTGGTCGTTCGTCCAGGATGCAGACAGCTTGGCTTCAATCAGGATAATGGTTTGGTCGAAGGCAATTAGAAGGTCGATGTCTTCCTGATTTCCTGTTGCGATTTTAGGCTCATTGACGAGCGGCTTGGGTAGGGCGCTCAGGTTATATTCCGGGCCAAGCGTCAGGACAGCATGAAGCCAATCAAAGTGATAATCGAAAGCCCACCATGGGTTTGCCGGTAGTTCGATGCCGAGTTCGGTTCCCACCTTGCTAAGGAAGGCGGGGCTTAGCGATGCGAACGGCTTGCCCACGGCGTCGGAAAGAAGCCAGAACCGTTCCTTACGATTGAAGCGTTTCAAGGCTTGAACGAGTTGGGAATCCATCTGAACGCCTGACCAATGCCGTGTGACCAGCTTTCGACCGTGGGTGGTCTCAAGCCTCATTGTGAGCGTGACCATGGAGCCAGCGCAAGCCTAGCCGCAACTGCCACCCTCAAACCTCGACCGTGCGCCCTCGCACATCCCGAAGGCTCAACCCGAAGCTAGACCTTCAGCACGCCCACAGGCCCCTCCGGCCTGTCCCGGCTCGGCGGCAGCCTAGTGCCCGCGTTCCGCCCCCTCACGGGTGCCGGGCTGCCGCCTCTTTGAGGGTTCGGCCCCGCCCAGCGCTTAGTGAATGCCAGGGCCCGCCTCCGATGCGACGAGGCTCCCTATTGGTACGGTGATTGGGTCATGGCCGTCTCCGCATTCAACCACCAACTCCGCCTCCGTCCACGGCACGCTACTGTCAGTGAGACTGAGTAGCGCTCTGGCGAGCTGATATGCTTTGCCCAACGCAGCGTCTCTGTCCACAAGTTTGAGAGAGCCGACTTCGTCAAGGAGTTGACCAAATATGCTCAGCCTGAAGCGATAGAGCGGCATGGTCTGATGGCGCCTTAGAACCTGTTTGACAGTTCGTGTGCTCCGGTGATCCGCTTTGAGCAAGGCGGTTCCGAGTGGATAGCACTCTAGCTGTGTTTTTGAGACGTTTAGCATGTTCTATGGGACGCTCGGACAACCGGCAATCCGGGGGGGCTCAGGCTTCCTGTCGTGCCACGGCCTCTCCCGCGTCCGCTCCGCCCCTTGGCGCGATAGGAGGGCCACTCGCTCATCGTCTTCACATCAATAGTCAAAGCGCTGGGTATAACCCGTTTGAGGGTAATCAACTCCGGTCTCGCCGACTATGACCGAGTCTTGCGGTGGGACAGTCAGAAGCTATGGCAAGCGGCGGCAAAAACAGCTTGGGCTTTGAGCTTCAAGAAGTCTCCGAAGACGAATTCTTCATCGTCGTCAAGTTTCAGAATAAGAGGGTTGCTACTTTGTATCTCAGGGGTGACCGCCAGTCCGCGGAGGAGTTCCTTGAGGTAGCTAGGCGACGCATCTTGTTGACCGTTATGGACGGGGAGCAGGGCGATAGTCGCGAGGTAGTCGCTCAGGAACTCGCACGCCTGAGGGAGCACGCTCGGTTGCCCCGCAAGTAGACTGGCTCCACCCTGGCGAGCCATGAGCGGTTCCGCCTGCGGTTATTCCTCAACGGCGGTCATAGCCGGAAAGCTGAACCCAATCTGAACCGGGTGGTTCAGGCTGCATCGGGGGCACGATGGCATGTTCTGGGCTCCATCAACGGCGCCGATACGCGCGCAGGGAGCTTCCGCATGCCCATCATGCCTTTCATCCATGAGGCCCTCTACATCGGCGGCTTTGCCAGTCTTGTCCTCGTAGCACGGCAGGTGCTCGGGCGGTACGATCTCAGACTGTCCGGCCTACCCGGAGTCGAACGTCTACGCCGGCCTTTCGGGCGTGGTGCTGCGCTCCGCGGCCGGCCTTGGTTCACGTCGGTACGCACCAGCGGCAACACTGTCTTTGACGCGTGGCGCGATGGCGAGATCAGCCGTATCGAGGCGCAACGCCATGCCCTCGAAACCCGACGCCAGGAGTTCGAGACCTTCCTCGACAAGCTGAAGCGCGCCAAGGATCGAACCACCTTCGAGCGCTTCATGGCGGAGCATCCCGATGGACCGGGGGCGGTGACCGACATCGCCGGAACTGCCGAGCACCAAGATCGCCGGGCCGGTTAGCTTGCTCGCATCACAGCGGCGAGGCCGGGGCAGTCAGAGGCACCGGCTTTCCGGGCTGCTGCCATGAGAAGCACCGCTTCCTGCCTGGATAGGCATCCTTTCAGCCTGCGGCGCTGCCTGTCTCGGCCCGCTGAGTTTCAGCCCTGACGGCGGCTGTCAGAACGGCTGAGGTGAATGCGGCGGGGTGAAGGGGGAGGGCACTCGTCTCGGGCGTGATGCGCCTCAGGCAGAGTGCCCTTCAGCGATTGCGACCATCGAAACGGATGTGACAGCCTGCCGCATGCCGTGGGGGACACATGCGGAGGCACTTTGGGGGACAGCCCTAGAAGCGTGGCCGCTAAATCTCTGATCTAACGAGATAATTTAGGCCAGCAAAAAGCTGGCGGAGAGAGAGGGATTCGAACCCTCGATACGGTTGCCCGTATACACGCGTTCCAGGCGTGCGCCTTCAACCACTCGGCCACCTCTCCGGGCCAGATCGGCGGGGCGGCGGAGCGCCCGTGCCGGTCAGGTGCCGTCCTCTAGCGGGGCGCGGGCCGCGACGCAAGCGCGAGATGGGCGGGACGTCGTGGAAGCTCGAGAATTCCTCGCCGGACGGACACGGCGCCGCTGCAACCGGTGCAGGGTATCGGCCGTTTCGATCATCGGCCGGCGTGTGGGCGCCGGTCGGCCGGGATCGGCCGCCCGAACAACAGGAGACCGCCCGTCCCATCGTGCCGCCTCCGGGCGGGTGTTGCGGACGGGCGCGACCGGCGAGGACAGGCGACGTGGAAAACGACACCGTGAAGGCCAAGGACGAGACCCAGCACGAGCGGCCCGTGATCCTGGTGGTGGAGGACGAGGCGCTGACGATCATGGATCTCAGCGATGTGCTGGACGCGGCCGGCTACGAGGCGCTGCAATCGGCTTCCGCCGAGCGCGCCCTCGGCCTGCTGACCGGGAGGTCGGACATCGTCGCGCTGATCACGGATGTCGAGCTCTCCGGCAAGACGGACGGTTTCGACCTCGCCCGCAGCGCGGCGCAGATGCGGCCGGATCTGCCCATCGTCGTCGTGTCCGGGCGCAGCAAGCCCGATCCCGACCGGATGCCCGCCCATGCCCGCTTCGTCGCCCGGCCCTGCCGCGGCGACGACATCCTGGAGGTCCTCAGGACCTTGATGAAGGGGTAGGGATGGGGAGCTGGGGCCCCTGCGGCTCCGGCTCGGCCAGCCACACCTCGACCGGGGCGCAGGCCTGGCCGAAATCGAGGATCAGGTTGCGCAGCCGGCGCGCCGGGCTTCCGGGCCCGCCGGGCATCTCGACGAACTCGCCTACGGCCCGCAGGACACCCTCGATCCGGTGTCGACCCAGGGTCAAGCTGACGGGCGTCCCGCTGCAGGTGTCCACGCTGGATCCTCCTCTCACTGTCAACCGGATAACGCGGTGCGGCGAGGGGTGGTCCATCGGTGAGTCGATCAAGGTTACGGTCTGGTCACCAGCGTGCACGACCCGGAGATCTGCATCCCGGGGTTGCGCCGGCGCTGCCTGCCTCAGAAACCCTCCGCCTTGAGGGCGCGCAGGCGCCAGGCGCCCGTCTCGGCTGGGCTGCGGGCCGGGGCGAGGCGGCGCTCGATCGCCTCGAACTGGCGACCCTGCGCCGCCAGGAGGAGGCGCAGGGTCGCGATGCTGGCGTGCAGGTCCCGGGCGTCGCTGAGCGGGTCCGGGGAAAGCTGGGCTGTCAGAGGCTGAGTCGGCATGGCCGGCATCAGGGGCGGCCAGGGTTAACCAAAGGTAAAAAACTTCGCCGCGCAGGCGGCGCGGCGAGGTCGTCGGCTTAAGGTGATCTCAGGCCGCTCAGCTGCCGGCGCGCTCGCGCAGGGCCGGGATGAACAGGTCCTGCCAGGTCGCCGGCTTGGTCTTCATGATGCCGGCCCGATGCATGAAGGTGACGAACTCCATGATGCCGTGCGGCGTCGCCGAGAATTTGCTATCCGGATCCTCCAGGATCTGGGCGACGTCGGCCGGGCTCACCTTCACCTTCGAGGAGCGGGCGAAGATCTCGGCGGTCTCGGCCTTGTTGGTGACGATGAAGTCGCAGGCCTGGTCGAGGGCGGCGAGGAAGGCCAGGGTCGTCTTCGGGTTCGCCTCGGTGAAGCGCTTGAGCGCGAACACCACGTCGAGGGTGATGTTGCCGAAGATCTGCGAGGCCTTGAGGATCGTGCGCACCTTCGGGTCGGCGCGCTCGACGCCGGTGAAGGGCGGCGAGGCGAAATGGGCGACGATCTCGGTCTTGCCCGAGAGGAGGGCGGCGACCGCCTCCGGGTGGGGCAGGCCGACGGTGCTGGAATCGAGCTTGGTGTAGTTCTCCGGCCCGAACTGCTTGGCCACCGCCATCTGCAGCACCACTGCGGCGAGCGAGGTCTTGATGCCGGGGATCGCGATCTTGTCCTTCGGGGTGAAGTCCGCGAGCGACTTGATCTCGGGCTTGTTCACGTTGAGGTCGAGGGCGGTGGCCGACATCCCCGAGACGCCGATCACCTCGGTCTTCGGGCTGCCGCGGCCCTTCGACCACAGGGCGAGGAAGCCGGGGGCACCGGTGCCGGCGATGTCGAGGGAGCCGGCGATCATCGCGTCGTTGATGACGTTGCCGCCGTCGAGCGTCAGCCACGTCACCTTGACGTCGCCGAGGCCCGCCTTGGCGGCCTGGGCCTCCAGGAACTTCTTCTCCTGCATCACGAAGAGCGGCAGGTAGAGAACGCCGTAGCCCTTCGAGATGCGGATCTCCGACACCTCGGCCCGGGCCGGGATCAGGCTCATGGAGAGCGCCAGGGCGGCGCCGGCGGCGAGGCCGAGGAGCTTGCGTGCGAACATGGGGGTTTCTCCCGTTTCGTCGTTCTTGCGGATCGTCTGTGCCCCCCGGACCGCCGCCGGTCCAGGGGGCCGGCGCAGGTCCGCGGTTCAGTGCTGCATGCCCCAGCGGCGGATCGTCTTCTTCTCGATGTTGGCGAAGATCACGTTCTCGACGAAGAGGCCGATCATGATGACGGTGAACAGGCCGGCGAAGACGTTGGTGGTCTCGAGGGCGTTGCGGTTCTCGAAGATGTACCAGCCAAGGCCGCCCGAGCCCGAGGAGACGCCGAAGACGAGCTCCGCGGCGATCAGCGTGCGCCAAGCGAAGGCCCAGCCGACCTTGAGGCCGGTGAGGATCGAGGGGAAGGCCGCCGGGATCAGGATCGCCCGCACCAGGCTCAGGTTGCGCAGGCCGTAATTGAGGCCGACCATCCGCAGCGTGTTCGAGACCGAGCGGAAGCCCGCATGGGTGTTGAGCGCGATCGCCCACAGGACCGAGTGGACGAGGACGAAGACCACGCTGCCCTGGCCGAGGCCGAACCAGATCAGCGCCAGCGGCAGGAGCGCGATCGCCGGCAGGGGGTTGAACATCGCGGTCAGCGTCTCGAGCAGGTCGGTGCCGATCCGCGAGCCGATGGCGAGCGTGGTCAGCAGCGCGGCGAGCACGATGCCGATGCCGTAGCCGATGGCGAGCGTCTGGAGCGAGACCAGCGCCTTGGTCGGGATCTCTCCGCTCAGGATCGCGCCGGCGAAGGCCTCGACCGTGGCGGAGAAGGTCGGGAACAGCAGCGGGTTGTCGAGCCAGCGGCCGTAAGTCTCCCAGACCACCGCGAGGACGGCGAGAACCAGGGCCTTGCGCAGCCAGCTCTGGCGATAGGCGAGCTCGGCGAAGGACAGGCGCTGCTCGACGCTGATCGCACCGGCGGCGGAGGTCTCGCGGACGATCTCGGGCCGTTGGGCCAGAGGGTGGCTGAGGGGGGCGAGGGTGGCGGTCACGGCGTGTCTCCCGGAGATTCTGGCTGTCAGGCGAACAGCATGTCGTTGATGCGGGTTTCGAGGGCGCCCTGCGCGGCGGTGCCCAGCTCCGAGGCCGGCAGGCTGTTGAGCTCGGCCTTGACCTGACCCGGATGGGGCGAGAGCAGCAGGATGCGGGTGCCGACCTTGATCGCCTCCTCGATCGAGTGGGTGACGAACAGGACGGTGAACCGGGTGTCCTCCCACAGGCGCAGCAGCTCGTCCTGCATCTTGCGGCGGGTCAGCGCGTCGAGGGCGGCGAAGGGCTCGTCCATCAGCAGGATGTCGGGCTCCATCGCCATGCCGCGGGCGATCGCCACGCGCTGCTTCATGCCGCCGGACAGCATGTGCGGGAAGGAATCGGCGAACTTCGCCAGGCCGACCTTCTCGATATAGGCCATCGCCCGGTCCTCGGCCTCCGCGCCGGCGGCGCGACCGGACGCGGTGAGCGCGAAGGCGACGTTCTGCTTGACCGTCTTCCAGGGCAGGAGCTGGTCGAATTCCTGAAAAACCATCATCCGGTCGGGGCCGGGCTCGGTGACCTTGCGGCCCTTGAGCTTGATCTCGCCCTCGACGGGGGTCATGTAGCCGCCGATCGCCTTGAGCAGGGTGGACTTGCCGCAGCCTGACGGCCCGAGCAGGATGTAGCGGTCGCCCGGCATCACCTCGAAATCGACCCGGTAGGTCGCGGTGACCAGGTGATCGGTGGTCTTGTACTGGAGCGTGACGCCCTCGACCTGGAGCAGCGGCTCGGGGATGATGGTTGGGCGTGCGTTCATGATGAGCCTCCCCTTACGTCCGTCGTCGTGCCGTTCGGCCGTGCGTTCGATCTGGCCGGGCGTTGGAGCGTGGGATAGGCTTCGAACCTGTTGCCAATCTGACAGATAATTCCGGTCTGGATCGGGAGAGGAATTTTCGTGCGCATCCTGCTCGTCGAGGACACGCGGGACGTCGGCGAGGCCATCGCGGTCCGCCTGCGCGGGCTCGGCCACGCGGTCGACTGGGAGATCGACGGCGCGGCGGCGGACGCCGTGCTGGAGGTTCAGGCCTACGACCTCGTGATCCTCGACGTGAACCTGCCGGGCCTCGACGGTTTCGCGATCCTCAAGCGCCTCAGGGCGCGCCGCGGCCCGGTGCCGGTCCTGGTGCTCACCGCCCGTTCGGAGGTCGACGACCGGGTCGGCGCGCTCGATCTCGGCGCCGACGACTACCTGGTGAAGCCGTTCGACTTCCGCGAGCTGGAGGCGCGGGTGCGGGCGCTGCTCCGCCGCAACAGCGGCCACGCCGACAACGCCTTGAGCCTCGGCAACCTGCGCCTCGACCGGGAGGCGCGCAGCGCCAGCGTGGCGGGCGAGCCCTTGGACCTGACGCGGCGGGAATGGACCCTGATCGAGATCCTGGCGGCGCGGCCGGGCCGGATCTTCGCCAAGGGCGAATTGCTGGAGCGGGTCTTCGCCTTCGAGGAGGAATCGAGCGAGAACGCCGTCGAGCAGATCGTGGCGCGCCTGCGCCGCAAGCTCACCGCCGCCGGGGCCCGGGCCGAGATCCGCACCTTGCGGGGCCTGGGCTATCAGGTGGTGTGCCCGGAATGATCTCCAAGACGATGGGATCGCCGATGCCTTATCCATCCCATCCGCGACCTCATCCTGAGGTGCTGCGTAGCAGCCTCGAAGGAGGCCTCCAGGGATCACTGAGATGTCTGGAGCCCTCCTTCGAGGCTCACTGCGTTCGCACCTCAGGATGAGGTCGTGGGTGGGATGAAACGTCGAATGTCGGATTGCCTGACGTGATCCTGCGCACCTCCTCGCTGTTCTCGCGCCTCGTCGCGGTGCTGGCCCTGGTGCTCGCCGTCGGCGCGGCCCTGCTGCTCGTCGCCGCCTGGGCCTCGGCGCGGCTCGCGGCGGATGAGGCCTATGACCGGCTCCTCGTCGGCGCGGCGCTCCAGATCGCCGAGACCATCGCCAGCGACGGGCGGGCGATCTCGGTCGATCCGCCCTTCTCGGCCTTCGAGACGCTGGCGCTCAGCCCCCGCGACCGGATCTTCTACAAGGTGGTCGATCCGGGCGACCGGCTGCTCACCGGGGATGCCGACCTGAGAATCCCGGTCGACCGCGCCCGCCTTGCCGCCGGCCCGCTCCTCCTCGACGGGGAGCATCGCGGCCTCGCGGTGCGGGCGGTGGTGACGGGCCGCTACGTGCCGGACGCGACGCAGGCCGGGTTCGCCGCCGTGGTGGTGGCCCAGACCCGCGAGGCGCGCAGCAGCCTCACCCGGGCGCTCACGATCAAGGCAAGCCTGATGGTGCTGGCGATGAGCGCGCTGGCCCTCGGCGCCGTCGCGGTGGCGGTGCGGGCCGCCTTGCGCCCGCTCGGCGCCATCGAGGGCGTGCTGGCGGCGCGCGGTCCCAACGATCTCCAGCCCCTCGGCCTCGCGGCTCCGCAGGAGATCCACCTGCTCGTCGCCTCGATCGACCACTTCATGGGCCGGCTCTCGGGCCACGTCGCGGTGATGAAGCGCTTCATCGCCGATGCCGCGCACCAGATCCGCACGCCGCTGACGGCGCTGACCGCCCAGCTCGACCTCCTGTCGCGCGAGACCGACGAGGGGCGCCGTCGCGACCAGCTCGCCCGCATCCGCGCGCGGATGGCCGAGCTCGGCCACCTGACGAACCAGCTCCTCAACCACGCCATGGTGATCCACCGCGCCCGCACGGCGGCCTTCGATCCGGTCGACGTGGCGGGGCTCGCCCGCCGCACCCTGATCGACGCCGTGCAGACGGCCGGCGACCGGGCCGTCGATATCGGCTACGAGGGGCCGGACGAGGCCGTGACCATCCCGGGCGACGCCATCGCGCTGCGCGAGGCGCTGGCGAACCTGATCCACAACGCCCTCAAGCACGGCGCGCCGGGCCGGCTCACCGTCCGGGTCGGGCGCGAGCGCGGCCGGGTGGTGCTGGCGGTGGAGGATGACGGGCCGGGCATCCCGGCGAGCGACTGGGCGCGGGTGCGCGAGCCGTTCCAGGCCGCCACCGGCGGCACGGTCGGGTCCGGCCTCGGCCTGTCGATCGCCGCCGAGGTGGCGGCGGCCCATGGCGGCGAGATGCGTTTCGAGTCCCACTCGGAGAGGGGGTTCTGCGTGATCCTGTCCCTGCCGGACGGGGAGGAGCGGCCGTGATCCGTTGCCTCGCCCTGCTCGTCTGCTTTGTTCTCGCGGGCCAGGCGGTTGCCGAGGAGGCGACCCGCTTCCCCGCCAGCGAGCACGAGCGCACCACGCTCACGATCCGCTCCGCCGCCGACCTCGACGCGATGGCGCCGCTAATCCGCGACTACCAGCTGCTCTACCCGGACGTGACGGTGGTCTACCACGAATACATCACCGCCGACCTGTTCGGCGAGATCGCGGCGTCCTGCGCCGCGGGCCGCGCCGACCGTGAGCGGGCGGCGGACGTGGTGATCTCCTCCTCGGTCGATCACCTGATCAAGCTCGCCAATGACGGCTGCGCCCGGTCCCACCGCTCGATCGAGACCGGCCGGCAGCCCGACTGGGCCGCCTGGCGCAACGAGGTGTTCGGCTTCACCACCGAGCCGGCGGTGATCGCCTACCGGCCCGACCTCGTGCCGCGCGAGGACCTGCCGCAGAGCCGGGTCGAGCTCGTTGACCTCCTGCGGCGCAAGCCCGAGGCCTATGCCGGGAAGATCGGCTCCTACGACATCACGCTGTCGGGCATCGGCTACCTGTTCGCCGCCTATGACGGCCGCGCCGCCGCCGCCACCTACGGGCGCCTCGTCGAGGCGTTCGGGCGAGCGAACCTCCAGGTCCGCTGCTGCACGGGCGACCTGATCGCCGATCTCGAGGCCGGGCGCATCGCCATCGGCTACAACCTGCTCGGCTCCTACGTCTACCGGGCGATGAGGCGCGGCGCCCGCCTCGGCCTGATCGTGCCGCGGGACTACACCCTGGTCCTCGCCCGCGCCGCCCTGGTGCCGGTCACCGCCCGGGCGGTCGGGGACGCCTTCGCCTTCGTCGATTACCTCCTGTCCGAGCGCGGCCAGCGGGTGTCGCGCGAGGAGGCCTTCTTCTTCGACCGCACCGGCCCGCTGCCGCTCGGGATCGACGGCCCGCCGAGCCTGTCCGCCGCCGGCGCCTTCCGGCCGATCACCGTCGGGCCGGTGCTGCTCGCGGTGCAGGACCGAGCCCGGCGCGCCCGCTTCCTCGCCGAGTGGCGGCAATCGATCGGCGCGGAGGTGCCGAAGGGCGAGGGGAGCGCCGGGACCGGGGGCCGGCGGGCGGAGGAGCCGTGACTGCCGCGGCAACCCGGCCGGCCTTGCGGCCGCTGACCCGGCGGAGGTGCTGATTGCGATGAAGGGATCCCCGTACAGTCTGTGGCTCTCCGCCGCCAACCGGGCCGCCGGCTTCTGGATGGGCCACGCGGCGAACGCCGTGCGGCGCCAGCAGCGCGCGGCGCTGACCGAACTCGGCAAGGCCGCGGCCCCCAAGCCGAAGACGAAGCGCCGCCGCCGAACCCGGCGCCGCGCCGCCTGAAGCGGGGCCCTTCGCGGCCGTCCCGAATCGGATTAATGTCTCCCCTCTTGAGTCGGCTCGCACAAGAACGGGCCGGCCATCGGAGGAGGCAGCCATGCAGGAGACGGTACGCATCACGGTGCGGCCCGACGGCCGCTACACGCTCTATCGCGGCGAGACGCCGTTGATCTTCGGCCTGACCCGCGAGATGGCGTTCACCCTGGCCGAGAGCTGCGGCGTCGTCATCGAGCGCGCCTACAGCATCAATTAGCGGGTTACGCCTCGCCGCGGGTGCCGAGGCGGGGAAAGAGCAGGCCGGCGGCGAGCGACGCCGCCGCGCCGACGCCGCAGCCGACCACCTTGACCATCAGGTCGGCGACGCGGCCGTGCCGGGTCGGCTCGAGCAGCTGGAACGCCTCGAGCCCGCCCGCCGCCACCACCGTCAGCACCAGCACCTGCCAGCGGTGGCGCGGATAGCCCAGCGCCAGCAGGAAGGCGAGCACGGCGAAGGCGCCGAACCGCTCGATCGAGACCGGCATGCCGCTGATCGGCCGGTATCCGATCGGCGCGATGGTCGACACCGTGATGGCGGCCAGGATCAGCCAGCCGAGATAGCGCGACGCTCTGGACATGCGTGGGTGATCCGTGCGGGCCTCGCGGCCCGGTTCCGTCGAACGATTCCGGTGCCAGATCGCACCGCGCTCCGCAATCCTGATCCGGAAGGTTTAAGGTTCCGTCCGAGGGGAGTGCGGCACCGTGACATCCGCCGCCTCGGCGGCGGGCCCGGCCGGCGGCGCCGGCGCGGCGGGCTCGCCATCTGGCGCCGGATCCTCGCGGCGCTCGACCGCGGCGAGGATCAGGGCGGCTTGCGCGCCGCACACCGTCGCGGTGAGGATCCCGAACACGATCGCCCAGCCGGTTCCGTATTGCAGCGTCCAGGCCAGGGCCGTCAGTCCGCCGCTGATCGTCGCCGAGACGATGAAGAACATCCGGCGCCTCCCGGTCACGCTGCGCCGGTCGACTCTATCTCAAGTTGTATGTTTGTGAAGGACAATCCGGAAGTGACGGGTCGCCGGGTGTTCCTCTGCGGTTGACGTCGTGCCGCCGGGGGCTGCCGACCGCATCGGCTGCCCGTCGCGGCAATCGGTGCCGCGACATGACCGGTCGAGGATCACCCAGGGCCAGCAGAGCCCCGACCGATCGTCGGCGCGTCGACCCGGCAGAACCGGGCGACCCGTTCGACGATGCGCCCGGAGGGGGATGAGACTCTGGGGATGCCGGGCCGCCTGTTCTCCGCCGGACTTGGCGGCCCCGGCCCCGCGGTCAGCCGAGGGCCGGCGCCACCAGGGCACCCTCGGCGGCGGCGCTGCCCGGCGCGAACACCACCCGGCCCCCGTCGAGACGGGCCCGCCCGCTCGCCACCAGGGCGAGGGCCGCCGGGTAGAGCCGGTGCTCCTGCACCAGCACCCGGGCGCTCAAGGAATCCTCGTCGTCCTCCGGCAGCACCGGCACGGCGGCCTGGGCGACGATCGGGCCGGCATCGAGCTCGGGCACCACGAAATGCACCGTGCAGCCATGGACGCGCACCCCGGCGGCGAGCGCCTGGGCGTGGGTGTGGGTGCCGCGGAACAGCGGCAGCAGGGAGGGGTGGATGTTGAGCATCCGCCCGGCCCAGGCCTCGACGAACCACGGCGTCAGCACCCGCATGAAGCCGGCGAGCACCAGGAACTCGACGCCGTGGCGGCGCAAAGCCGCGTCCAGCGCCCGCTCGAAGGCGGCCCGGTCGGGATAGGCGCGGTGGTCGACCGCCTCGGTGGCGATCCCGGCTTCCGCCGCCCGGGCGAGGCCGAGCGCGCTCGGACGGTTCGAGGCGACGAGGACGATCTCGGCCGGGTAGTCCGGCCGCTGCGCGGCCTCGAGCAGCGTCGCCATGTTGGAGCCGCGGCCCGAGATCAGGACCGCGACCTTGGCGCGGGCGCTCATAGGCCGAGCCGGCCCGAATAGGTGACGGGCGCCTCGCCCCGCGCGGTGATCTGCCCGAGGCGGACCGGCGCCTCGCCGGCGGCCTGGAGCGCCTTGCTCACCGCCTCGGCCCGGGCGGGATCGACCACCACCACCATGCCGATGCCGCAATTGAAGGTGCGCAGCATCTCGGCCTCGGCGACGTTGCCCTGGCGGGCGAGCCAGCCGAAGACCGGCGGGACCTTCACGGCCGACAGGTCGAGGGCGATGCCGACGCCGTCGGGCAGCACGCGGGGCAGGTTGTCGGGAAAGCCGCCGCCGGTGATGTGGGCGAGCGCCTTGATGGCGCCGTGGCCGGTGTCTTTCAGCGCCGCCAGCAGCGGCTTGACGTAGATGCGGGTCGGCGTGAGCAGCGCCTCGCCGAGGCTGACGCCCTCCACGAACGGCGCGGGCGCATCGTAGCCGAGGCCGGAGGCCGCCACGATCCGGCGCACCAGCGAGAACCCGTTCGAGTGCACGCCCGAGGAGGGGAGGCCGAGCACCACGTCGCCGGGCGCGATGCCGGCGACCGGCAGGAGCGCGCCGCGCTCGGCCGCGCCGACCGCGAAGCCCGCGAGGTCGTAATCGGAGCCGTCGTAGAGGCCCGGCATCTCGGCGGTCTCGCCGCCGATCAGCGCGCAGCCGGCCTGGCGGCAGCCCTCGGCGATGCCCTTGACGATGTCGGCGCCGACCCCCGGCACCAATTTGCCGGTGGCGTAGTAGTCGAGGAAGAACAGGGGCTCGGCGCCCTGCACGATGATGTCGTTGACGCACATCGCCACGAGGTCGATGCCGATCGTGGCGTGGCGCCCGGTCTCGATCGCGATCTTGACCTTGGTGCCGACGCCGTCATTGGCCGCGACCAGGATCGCGTCCTTGAAGCCCGCCGCCTTCAGGTCGAACAGGCCGCCGAAGCCGCCGATCTCCGCATCGGCCCCCGGCCGGCGCGTCGCCCGCACCAGGGGCTTGATCGCCTCGACCATGGCGTTGCCGGCATCGATGTCGACGCCCGCCTCCGCGTAGGTCATCCCGTTCTGGCGCTCGCCCGTCGTCATCCCTCGACCCTTCGCCTCGATCCTGCACCCGTTGCGACCGCTCTTAGCCGCTCTTGTGCGGGATCGCGAGTCGGGGCAGCCCGGAAGCCATGACTCCGCCGAAGACCTTGCCGAAGATCCTGCCGCCATCCGTGCCGAGATCCCTGCCGAACCTGATCACCGCCGCGCGCCTCGCCCTGGTGCCCGTCATTGTCTGGGCGATCGCCCGCGAGGCTTGGGGGCCCGCCTTCCTGGTCTTCGCGCTGGCCGGGCTCTCCGACGGGATCGACGGGTTCCTCGCCCGCCGCTACGCCCTGACGAGCCGGCTCGGCGCGATCCTCGATCCGCTCGCCGACAAGGCCCTGATGCTCGCCGTGCTGGTGAGCCTGACGCTGGCCGGCCTCGTGCCGGCCTGGTTCCCGGCCGTGCTGATCGCCCGCGACGGCCTGATGGTGATCGGCGCCGGCCTCGCCCGCCTCGCCGGCCGCCCGCTGGAGACCCCGCCGCTCCTCGTCGGCAAGCTCAACACCGCCTGCCAGATCGCCTTCCTGGCCTGGCTCCTCGGCAGCCGGACGCTCGGGATCGACGCCGCGGCGGCGGAGGCCTGGGCGATGCCGGCGCTGGCCGGGCTGTCGGTCGCCTCGGCGGTGGCGCAAGGCGTCGCGGGGCGGCGAGAGGAAGGGGCGACCGGTTCCTGAGCCGAGCGTTCGTGAGCTGATTCGTTTCTGGATTGTTTTTGGAAAGATGTTTTTCTATAGATCGAAAAATTATTTATTTACTCAGAGTAAAATTGCAGAAATTTCGTATAATGATCTGCGCACGATTCTCGGCGCGGTGAGGATATAACAATGTATATCAAGGGTGACTATAAAAAATAATGTCCTTTATGGGACCAATTATGACGACACGATCAACGGAGTATTGGGTGATGACGTTCTTTATGGCTATGCTGGAAACGACACTTTTCTTGTAGAAGGCGGGCAGGGACCAGATCACTACGATGGTGGGACAGGATACGATCAAATTCTTATCACTAATGCTCCATATTATTATAATTATATTTGGCTCGGGATATCTTCTATGGAAAGCGTCGAATTGATTGACAATAAAAGTTCGCTTGCGGCTTATATCGTCGCAGATAATTACTTGAGTCTGAATTCAACCGAACTCAGAGGAATAAACGAGATAAGAGGTATGGCTGGGGCGCAATATATAAAAGGAAGTAGACAAAAAGATATAATTAAAGGACTGGACGGAGATGATTTTCTTGAGGGACATATCGGAAACGATACACTTTATGGTGATAACGGTGCAGATGAGATAGTCGGCGGTCTTGGAGACGACGCGCTCTACGGTGGTGCGGGTGCTGACAGGTTTGTCTTTGACACAAATCATGGCGCCGACATCATCTATGATTTTGAGGACGGTATCGATAAGATCCAATTTCCCGAGGGACTTGATTACAGTTTCGCCGCATCTGGCAACGGCACTCTCGTCACAGCCGGGACGACCAGCATATTTTTATCCGGGATCTCTTCGGTATTGGTCAGCGCCGACGACTTCGAGGTGACGCCATATAACATATACGGATAATCATCGATGTCGGCTGTCGCGGAGTTCTTCGTGACAGCCGCCCTAAGTCATGTGCCAATCCGCTGGCCGCGGTCAGTGGGCCGCATGAAGCGCCTCTCCAAGTGTTAACTCGTAATGATGCATTTATAATCTGCGGCGTTAAATTATTGCTCTACATCCGAATCTCCATAATAAACTTCGAGCAATACCGTTTCGCTGTCGTAGAATCGTAGCATGTTTTGGTCGTCCATGCTCATGAACAGTTGTCCCGTTTCCTTGTCCCGTGCCTCAAACTTGCCAATACGGAGTTGACCGTCAGCCCCTTCAGAGATGATGCTGCCGGTAATACTTGCGACTTCCGCGACGCCGGCGGTCAAAGTCTCGATTTTTCTCCGCAGCGATCCAAGAAATCCCAGATACGGAATGTTATTTTGCTCAATGACATCGCCGCCGCTTGTTTTGCCGGTCGTATACGAAAAATCTGATTTAAAATAATCTTCCATCATAGAAAATATTTTTTCGGCCTCCCGAATTTGTTCTGGCCAATGGTGGAAGCCGGGCGTCCTCGCAGCCTCCTCGGCTTGCGTCCTGGCCAGTGTCATCATCTTGGCTCTCTCGGCTGGGTCCTCAATGTCCTCCAGGCGTTCGTAATACCGCACACCCGGGCTGCTGCCGTGATTCGGTAATGCCCATCTTTCGGCCGCGCTCAGGGCTGCATCGCCGATCTTGGCGGCAGCCGCCTTGCTCGCGGCGGTGGTCTCGACAGAGATCCTGTTCACGATCTTGAGGATCTCCGCGGCGGCCTCGTCCGTGTCCTCCGGCCCGATGCCGCCCACGCGGCCGTGAAAGACCGGCCCGGTCGTTTGCAGGAGCGTGGTAATATACGACGCCGGTGTATTGCCGATGCTGGTCATGGCACATCCTGAACATGGCGCCAGCCCTGCAGGATGCATGGTCCGCCATCGATTTTGAGTGTATATCCTATTTATCCGATTTGTTTCCCTTCGGCAATGGCAAGACGATAAAGAAAATGGACGTCGTCCAGACGCCGATATTTTATTTTTGATCGTCAGGATATTGTTTGTTAACTCGTTTCCACAGGGAGCCCTGCGCCGGAATCACGGGGTGCCCGCAGACCGGGCTTGACCCTGCGGCGCCGTCCTTCCATCTCGGACCGGCCGGGCGCGACGGATTCGCGTGATGGGACGAGGCCAGCGCGCATGCCGATCCAACGCCGGGCCGCCATCACCCTGGCCGTCCTCGCCCTCCTGGTGTTCCTGCTCTACCAGCTGCGCGACGTGCTGCTGCCCTTCGTGGCCGGCGCGGCGCTCGCCTACGCCCTCGATCCCGTTGCCGACCGGCTGGAGCGGCTCGGGGTCGGGCGGCTCGCCGCGACGCTGATCATCCTGGCGGTGTTCCTGCTCGGGCTGATCCTCGCCCTGATCCTGGTCGTGCCGCTCGCGGCGAACCAGGTCGCGGCGCTCGTCGCCTCGCTGCCGGCGATGATCGCCAAGCTCCAGGGGATCATCGCCGAGCGGGCGGGTCCGCTGATCGAGCGGGCCGGCGGCCACGGCGCGCTCCAGGAGCTGCAATCCTCCGTCGGCAACCTGATGGGCCAGGCGGTGGCCTGGATCCTCGGCTTCCTGCGCTCGCTGTGGTCGGGCAGCCAGGCGGTCGTCGGCATCGTCTCGCTGCTGGTCGTGACGCCGGTCGTCGCGTTCTATCTGCTCGTCGACTGGGACCGGATGATCGCGACCCTCGACCGCTGGGTGCCGCCGCGCCACCGCCCGACCGCCCGGATGCTCGCCACAGAGATCGACGGGGCGATCACCGCCTTCATCCGCGGGCAGAGCCTGGTCTGCCTGATCCTCGGCACGTTCTATGCCGTCGGCCTGTGGCTGGTCGGGCTCAATTTCGGCGTGCTGATCGGCCTGATGGCCGGCTTTCTCACCTTCATCCCGTATGTCGGCTCGCTCACCGGCTTCCTGCTCTCCACCGGCGTCGCCCTGGTGCAGTTCTGGCCCGACTGGGTCTCGGTGCTGCTGACGGTCGGGGTATTCCTGGTCGGGCAGTTCCTCGAGGGCAACGTGCTCCAGCCGAAGCTCGTCGGCGACGCGGTGCGGCTGCACCCGGTCTGGCTGATGTTCGCGCTCCTCGCCTTCGGCTCGCTGTTCGGTTTCCTCGGCCTGCTGCTGGCGGTGCCGGTGGCGGCGGCGCTCGGCGTCATCGCCCGCTTCGGGGTCAAGCGCTACCTCGCGAGCCGCCTCTATCACGACGGCACGCCGATCCTCGCCCCTGATGCAGGGGCCGCCGCGGTCACGGTGGCGAAACCCGCCCCGCCCGCCATATCGAAGCCCTGACCGCGCGAGACCCCGACCCCGCATGCCCGACCACCCGCGCCAGCTCGCCCTCGATCTGCCCGTCGCCCCTCGCTTCGGCTCCGAGGACTTCCTGGTCAGCCCCTCGAACGAGGCGGCCTATGCCCGCATCGAGGCCTGGCCCGACTGGCCGGACCGCGTCCTCGTGCTCACTGGCCCGCCGGGCAGCGGCAAGAGCCACCTCGCGGCGATCTTCGCCGAGCGCGCCGGTGCGCTCACGGTGCCGGTCGCCGCCGTGACGGCGGAGGCGGTGCCGGATCTCAGCCGCGCCGACGCCCTGGTGATCGAGGATGCCGACCGGCCTGAGGGCCGCGACGAGGCCGCCCTGTTCCACCTCCTCAACCTTGCCCGCGAGCGGTCCTCGAGCGTGGTGGTGACCGGGTCGGGGCCGGTCGAGGCCTGGGGGATCGCCATCCCCGACCTGCGCTCGCGCCTGCGCCTCGCGCCCGGCGTCAGTCTCGCGCCCCCGGACGAGGCCCTGCTCAAGGTCGTGCTGGTCAAGCTCTTCCTCGACCGCCAGCTCGTCGTCGACACCAGCGTGGTCGACGCGCTGGCGCTCCGCCTCGACCGCTCGCTGGCCCGCGCCCGCGACGTGGTGGCGGTCCTCGACCGGGAGGGGTTGAGCCGGCGCCGACGCATCACCCGGCCGCTGGCCCTCGCCACCCTGGTGGCGCTGGAAGGGCAGGGGGACGGCGACGGCGAGGGGACGCTCGACGAAGGCGACGAGGAATGAGCCCGGGGAACCGCGCGGGAAACCGTGCCGGCGCGAACGGACAACTCCCGCGCCGTTCACGCAAATGTCAAACTGACCTGTCACCGGGGAGGGCTGAGAGCCGCGCCCCGGCATCGATCCAAGGAGGAGCCATCGTGTCGGACACCACTGCCGGAGCCAGTGCTATCCCGGTCCTCGACGAGACCGAGGCGACACCGGAGAAGGTGGAGGGCGCTCGGCGCGACGAGGCGGAGATCCTCGCCGACGCCAAGATCGAGGCCAAGGTCAACGACAAGGCCGATCCCGAGGCCCGCCGCCCCGCCGTCGCGGCCGAGACCGCGAAGGACGCCGCCCGGAAGGCCAAGGCCGAGGCCGTCGCCGCCGGCCGGGCGCTCCGCCACGAGCCGGGCCGCTACGTCAACCGCGAATTGTCCTGGCTGCAATTTAATCGCCGGGTGCTGGAAGAGGCCTCGAATGCGGGCCACCCGCTGCTCGAGCAGCTGCGCTTCCTGTCGATCTCGGCCAACAACCTCGACGAGTTCTTCATGGTGCGGGTCGCCGGCCTGCACGACCAGGTCCGCGCCGGGCTGACCGCGCCGTCGGCCGACGGCCTGTCGCCAGCCGAGCAGCTCGCCCGCATCGATGCCGAGGTCACCGGGCTCGCCCGCGACCAGCAGCGGCGCTGGAGCGAGCTGCGCGAGGACCTGCACGCCACCGGCATCGACCTCGTCGAGGCGCTGGACCTGTCCGCCGAGGAAGCGGCCTGGCTCGAGGATTACTTCCTCCAGCACATCTTCCCGGTGCTGACGCCGCTCGCCATCGACCCGGCGCATCCTTTTCCGTTCATCCCGAATCTCGGCTCGACCATCGCCTTGACCCTGGTGCGCCCGCGCGACGCCAGGGTGCTGCGGGCGCTGATCCGCCTGCCCTCGATCATCGACCGCTTCGTGCGCCTGCCCGATCCCGGCGGCAGCGGCACCGCCCGCTTCATCGCCATCGAGCAGGTGATCGTCCTGTTCACCAGCCGCCTGTTCCCGGGGTACCTGGTGAAGGGGCAGGGCGGTTTCCGGGTCGTGCGCGATTCCGACCTCGAGATCGAGGAGGAGGCAGAGGACCTGGTGCGCCACTTCGAGACGGCGCTGAAGCAGCGCCGCCGCGGCGTGGTGATCCGCCTCGAAGTCGTCGCCACCATGCCGGAGGATCTGCGCACCTTCGTCGCCGACGAGCTGGAGATCTCGTCCGACGCCGTCTTCGTCGTCGAGGGGATGCTGGCGCTCAACGAACTCTCGCAGATCGTCGGGATCGACCGGCCGGACCTCAAGTTCAAGTCCTACAACCCGCGCTTCCCCGAGCGTATCCGCGAGAGCGGCGGCGACTGCTTCGCGGCGATCCGCCAGAAGGACTTCATCGTCCACCACCCCTACGAGTCGTTCGACTCGGTGGTGCAGTTCCTGTCCCAGGCCGCCCGCGACCCGAACGTGGTGGCGATCAAGCAGACGCTCTACCGCACCTCGTCGAACTCGCCGATCGTCGCGGCCCTGGCGGAAGCCGCGGAAGCCGGCAAGTCGGTGACGGCGTTGGTCGAACTGAAGGCGCGCTTCGACGAGGAAGCCAATATCCGCTGGGCCCGCAACCTCGAGAAGGCCGGCGCGCAGGTGGTGTTCGGCTTCATCGAGCTGAAGACCCACGCCAAGCTCTCGATGGTGGTGCGACGCGAGGGCGACCGCCTCGTGAGCTACTGCCACGTCGGCACCGGCAACTACCACCCGATCACCGCCCGGATCTACACCGACCTGTCGTTCTTCACCGCCGACCCGGTGATCGGGCGTGACGTCTCGCGGATCTTCAACTTCATCACCGGCTACGCCGAGCCGGCGGAGCTGGAGCGGATGGCGGTCTCGCCGCTGACCATGAAGGCGCGCCTCCTGGAGCACATCGCCGAGGAGATCGCCCACGCCAAGGCCGGGCGGCCGGCCGCGATCTGGATCAAGTGCAACTCCCTCGTCGACACCCAGGTCATCGACGCGCTCTACGACGCGAGCGAGGCCGGCGTCTCGATCGATTGCGTGGTGCGCGGCATCTGCTGCCTGCGCCCCGGGGTGCCGGGCCTGTCGGAGAACATCCGGGTCAAGTCGATCGTCGGGCGCTTCCTGGAGCACGGCCGGGTCTACGCCTTCGGCAACGGCGTCGGGCTGCCCCACCCCAAGGCGCGGGTCTACATCGCGTCGGCGGACCTGATGAGCCGCAACCTCGACCGCAGGGTGGAGGCGATGCTGCCGATCCTCAACCCGACGGTGCACCAGCAGGTGCTCGACCAGATCATGATGGCGAATCTCCTCGACAACCAGCAGAGCTGGCGTGTACTGGCGTCGGGCGCGAGCGAGCGGATCGAGCCCGCCGAGGGCGAGGAACCCTTTAACGCGCACAAGTATTTCATGACCAACCCGAGCCTGTCGGGCCGCGGGAAGGCATCGAAGAAATCGAGTCCGCGCGCGCTCAGCCGGCGCGCCCAGCGCGCCTGACCTAAGGGCCCGGGCGGGTTCCAGGGTCCTCCGGATCGGGCGGCGCTTCCGTCATGAGGACCTGGATGGGCCTGGATCGTACCGCCCTCGATGAAGCCGCGCTCGCTCGGATCGAGCCCGGCACCCCTGTTGCCATCATCGACATCGGCTCGAACTCCGTCCGGCTGGTCGCCTATTCGGGCATCAGCCGGGCGCCGACGCCGCTCTACAACGAGAAGGTCCTGTGCGGCCTCGGCCGCAACGTGCTGACCACCGGCCGCCTCAACGAGGAGGCGGTGCGCCGCGCCCTCCAGGCGCTAGCCCGGTTCCGGGTCCTGTGCGAGACCATGCATGTCGGCCAGGTCTTCGTGCTGGCCACCGCCGCCGCCCGCGACGCCGAGAACGGCCCGGCCTTCTTGGAGGCGGCCGAGGCCGCCTGCGGCCACCCGATCGAGCTTCTGTCGGGCCGGCGCGAGGCGGAGCTCTCGGCCTACGGCATCATCTCGGGCTTCCACGCGCCGGACGGCGTGGTCGGCGATCTCGGCGGCGGCAGCCTGGAGCTCGTCGACCTGCGCGGCTCGGCGGTCGGCAGCGGCGTGACCATGCCCCTCGGCGGCCTCGCCCTCCAGGACCTCAGCGGCGGCTCGCTGAAGAAAGCCCGCAAGATCGCCGCCGATGCGCTGAAGAAGGCGGGTCCGCAGCTCGACACGCTGAGGGGTCGCACCTTCTACGCCGTCGGCGGCACCTGGCGGGCGCTCGCCCGCCTGCATCAGGCGGCGCGGGACTACCGCCTGCACGTGATGCACGGCTATACGATCGAGCCGAACGACGAGGTGTCCTTCCTCCAGGTCGTCGAGCAGTCCGACGCCGCGACGCTCGCCGCCGTCGAGAGCGTGTCCGAGGCGCGCCGGCCGCTGCTGGCCTACGGCGCGGTGGTGCTCGAGGAGGTGATCCGCTCCGGGCGCCCGCGCGAGATCGCGATCTCGGCCACCGGCGTGCGCGAGGGCCTGCTCTACGAGAAGCTCGACGTCGCCGCCCGCGCCCGCGACCCGCTGCTGATGGCGGCCGCCGAGCTCAACCGCCTGCGCTGCCGCAGCCCCGGACACGGTCCCGAATTGCAGGCCTGGACCGACGCCTTCATGGCGAGCCTGTCGACGCCGGAGACCGCCGACGAGCGGCGCCTGCGCCACGCCGCCTGCCTGCTCGCCGACGTCAACTGGCGCACCCACCCGGATTACCGCGGCGAGCAGAGCCTCAACGTCATCGCCCACGCCTCCTTCACCGGCATCGACCATCCGGGCCGCGCCTACCTCGCCGTGGCGGTGTTCTTCCGCCACGAGGGCGTCGCGCCCGACAAGGCGAGCCCGCTCCTGCGCCAGCTCGCCGGCCCGCGCCTGTTCGAGCAGGCGCGCCTGCTCGGCGCGCTCCTGCGCGTCGCCTTCCCGGTCTCGGTGGCGATGGAGGGCATCCTGCCGCGCACGCCGCTCGCGATGCGCGACGGCGCCATCGTCCTGACCCTGCCGCCATCCTTGCGCGACCTCGCCAGCGACCGCCTGTCGAACCGCCTGCGCGGGCTCGGGCGCCTGCTCGGGGTCGAGGCGCGGATCGAGATCGCGGAGTGAAACAGTTTCCGCTTGATCTGTTCGAATTTGGAAAGTCGCGGGATCCCCTCTCCCGTGTGGGAGAGGGGTAGGGGTGAGGGTGATACGTTTCAGGATTGAGCGCTGATCGTCGAGCTGCCAGCACGACGCTCTCCGCTTCACACGGAAGCGTGTCACCCTCACCCCCGGCCCCTCTCCCACACGGGAGAGGGGAGACGCGCCTAATCTTTATCTGATCGGATTAAACGGAAATTGTATGAGTCCGCCGGCCGCTGGGTTAGGCCCGGCGGCGGTCGCGGAATGATGGCAAGGCGGGCACCGCCGGCCCGCCCGCGCCTCCCGCCTCAGCGCAGGGCGATCGCCAGCAGCGACCCGGCGATCACCCAGAGCGCGAGGGTCGACCACACCATCCGCTTGGTCTCGATGCGGATGCGGCGCTCCACCCGAGACACCTCGCGCAGGCCCTCCTCGTCGAGGCGCACGAGCAGCCGCTTGGCGCGTTGCGCCAGGTCGGGCACGTCGGCGACCACGTCGGCGAGCGTCAGCACCGCGCGGCGGGCCTGGTCGGCCCGGCCGATCGGTCCGAGGTTGCGGGTGAGCCAGGTGCGCACCACCGGCTCGGCTGTGGTCCACATGTCGAGGCGCGGATCGAGCGAGCGCGCGACGCCCTCGACCACCACCATGGTCTTCTGGAGCATCACCAGCTCGGTGCGGGTGCTCATGTCGAAGAGCGCGGTGACGTCGAAGAGCAGCGTCAGCACCTTCGCCATCGAGATCTCGTCGGCCCGGCGCTGGTGGATCGGCTCGCCGATCGCCCGGATCGCCTGCGCGAAATCGTCGACGGAGTGGTGCGAGGGCACGTAGCCGGCCTCGAAATGCACCTCCGCCACCCGGCGGTAGTCGCGCAGGATGAAGCCGAGGAGGATCTCCGCCAGGAAGCGGCGCTCCTTGATCCCGAGCCGGCCCATGATGCCGAAATCGACGGCCACCAGGCGCCCGGCCGGATCGACGAACAGGTTGCCCGGGTGCATGTCGGCGTGGAAGAAGCCGTCCCGGATCGCGTGCCGCAGGAAGGACTGGATCACCGTCCGCCCGAGAGCCGCCGTGTCGTGGCCGGCGGCCACGATCGCCGTGCGGTCGTTGAGGCGAATGCCGTCTATCCATTCGCTCGCCAGCACGTCGCGGCCGGTCAGCTCCCAGACCGGCTGCGGCACCCGGAACTCGGGATCGTCCTTGATGTTCTCGGCGAGCTCCGAGAGGGCGGCGGCCTCGAGCCTGAGGTCCATCTCCATCGCGACGGAGCGGGCGAGCGTCTCCACCACCTCGCGCGGGCGCAGGCGCTCGGCCTCGGGGCGCAGGGCCTCGACCACCCGAGCCATGAAGCGCATCGCCTGGATGTCGCGGGCGAAGCGCTCGCGCACCCCCGGCCGCATGATCTTAACCGCGACCACCCGCTCGGTCCCGTCGGGATCGCGCAAGTGCGCTTTGTGGACCTGGGCGATCGAGGCGGCGGCGATCGGCTCGCTGAAGGCGGTGAACAGCTCGTGGACCGGCTTGCCGAGGGTGGCCTCGAGGGTCGCGACCGCGACCGCTTGCGGGAAGGGCGGCACGCGGTCCTGCAGCCGCTCCAGGTCGCGCGCCGCCGCCATGCCGACGATGTCGGGCCGCGTCGCCAGGAACTGGCCGAACTTGACGTAGGAGGGGCCGAGCCGCGTCAGCGCGGCGGGCAGGCGGCCGGGGCCGAGGCCCGGGCGTTCGAGCTTGCGGCCGAGCCGCAGGACGAGGCGCAGGTGCGGCGGCAGCTCGGCGGCGTCCACGAAGGCGAGGGCGCCCTCGCGGGCCATCACCCAGCCGACATGGATGCCCCGCGCGAGGTGGGCGACGAGGCTCAGCACGGGGAATGCCTCACGCGAGCTTCCAGCCGGAATGGATGGCGCAGATGCCGCCCGAGAGCGGCCGGTGGGTGACATGGCCGAAGCCCGCCTCCTCGATCATCCGGGCGAAGGAGCCCGGCGTCGGGAAGCGACGGATCGACTCGACGAGGTACTGGTAGGATTCCTTGTCGCCGGCGACCAGCGAGCCGATCCGCGGGATGACCTTGAACGAGTAGGCCTCGTAGATCTTGTCGAGCCCCGGCACGTCGACATGCGAGAATTCGAGGCACAGGAAGCGCCCGCCGACCTTGAGCACCCGGTGCGCTTCCTGGAGGGCCAGCTCGATCCGCGGCACGTTCCTTATGCCGAAGGCGATGGTGTAGGCGTCGAAGGTGTTCGACGGAAGCGGCAGCGACTCGGCGTTGCCGGCGACGAAATCGATCCGCGAGCCGTACCGATGGCCGGCGCGCTCGCGGCCGACGCCGAGCATCGCCTCGTTGATGTCGAGGACCGTGACCTTGGTGTCGGGCCCGCCGGCTTCCAGCGTGCGGAACGCGATGTCGCCGGTGCCGCCGGCGACGTCGAGCAGCCGGAACGGCCGGGTGCGCGAGGGCCGGAGGGTCGACACGAAGGCGCTCTTCCACGCCCGGTGCAGACCCCCCGACATCAGGTCGTTCATCAGGTCGTAGCGCTTGGCCACCGAGCGGAAGACCTCGTTGACGCGGTCCTGCTTCTCCGCGAGCCGGACGCGCTCGAAGCCGAAATCGGTGCTGGTCTCGTCGCCGGCCATGCCATCAGGTCCCCTGTCGTGGCGGCCTGCATAGCGAAGGTGAGGGGAAAGCACCATCTTGGCCAGGCGTGCGCGTCGTCGCGCCCACAGGCCGCCAATCGCCGCGGGTCAGGCTCCCGGCTTGGTCGCGACCCGGTACAGCCCCGCCTCGTCAGTCCTGACCAAGATCTGCGCCTGACCGGCCTTGTCCGACTTCGACAGGCCGCCTTCGCGCAGCAAGAGCTCGATGATCTTCTCCGCCTCGGCGCCCTGCAGATTTTGCGCGGCGGTGACGAGGCGATCGAGCGAGAGGCCGAGCCGATCCAGCCCGAGATACTTCTCGATGATACGAAACAGCATGTCGGGCGTCTTCTGCGCCTTCAGGGCCGCGACCGTGTCGGGGTCCAGCTTCATCCGGGCGGCGATCGTCTCGATCATCATCGCGCCGCCCGGCTTCGCGGTCACCTGGATCAGGGTTTCCTTGACCGCCCTCATGAAGTCGCCGAAATCCCCGTAGTCCGACCGGTCGAGGCCGAGCACCTGGCCTAGCTGCTCGACACGACGGATCAGCAGCTTCTCGCCGGTCACGCGGTTCACGCTGAACAGGGCCGCATTCGTCGCAGCCCGGGCCTTCGTGCCGGCGCCCTGGCCGACGGCGAGGGGGTCGTCGTTCGTCTCCCTCTCCGGGTCCTGCAGCGCGAGGCTCGGGGGCGTGACCTGCGGCGCGCCGGATTCCTCGCGGGTGCGTCGCAGCATCGCGAGGGCCGCGACCCCAGTGGTGTGGACAACCTTCATCGCACGCTCCGCCGGCTCCGGCGGCGGGCCATGATCGCGTTCGATCCCCCACCGCCCCGGTTTAGAAACATACGGACACTGACCTAAGGTCAGGTGAACGGGCGGAGCCGGCCGAACCTCGGCGCCGGATTGGCGAAAGCGGCGCCGCGCCCCCATCTCACGGATCGAGGGCTCTCCGCCCGCATCCAGGATGTCATGCCCGAACTGCCCGAAGTCGAGACCGTGCGCCGCGGCTTGGAGCCGGCGATGGTCGGCGCCCGCTTCACCGAAGTCGTGCTGAACCGGCCGAACCTGCGCTTTCCCTTCCCAGCCCGTTTCGCCGAGCGGGTGCAGGGCCAGGAGGTGACCGCCCTGTCGCGGCGCGCCAAGTACCTCGTCGCCGACCTCTCCTCCGGCGAGGCGCTGATCATGCATCTCGGGATGAGCGGGCGGTTCGACGTGCAGCTGCCCGACGGCCGTAACCTCTCGCCCGGCGACTTCTACCTCGACGGGGCGCAAGGCCAAGGCAAGCACGACCACGTCCGGTTCGCGCTCTCGAACGGCGCCAGGGTTGTCTACAACGACGCCCGCCGCTTCGGCTTCATGGACCTCGTGCCGTCGGCCGACCTCGCGACCTGCCGCCACTTCGCCGGCATGGGCATCGAGCCGCTCGGTAATGAGCTGTCCGGCGAGGCGATCGCGGATCTCTTCAGGGCGAAGCGCACGCCGCTCAAGGCCGCGCTCCTCGACCAGCGGCTGATCGCGGGCCTCGGCAACATCTACGTCTGCGAGGCCCTGCACCGGGCGAAGCTCCATCCGGAGGCGCCGGCGGGAACGCTGGCGGATGCCGCCGGCCGCCCGACCGCGAAGGCCAAGCGCCTCGCCACCGTGATCCGCGACGTGCTGACCGAGGCGGTGGCGGCGGGCGGCTCGACCCTGCGCGATTACGTCCACACCGACGGCAGCCAGGGGGCGTTCCAGCACGCGTTCCGGGTCTACGACCGGGAGGGGCTGGGATGTACGGCGAAGGGCTGCCGCGGGGTGGTGCGGCGGCTGGTGCAGTCGGGAAGGTCGACGTTCTATTGCGAGACGTGCCAGCCGCGTTGAGCGTCGGGTCGGCTTGAAAGCCGGCTTGAGTTGGCGGGAGAAATCGAAGCCCTCTCCGTCATCCCGAGCCCGCGCAGCGGAGCCCGGGATGACGGAGAGGGCTTCGGTTCGGGCGGCAGCCTGCGGATCCTCGCGCGTAATCCCGCCTCGCATCAAAATTTTCGACCATATCGTATGTTATCGCACGCTCCCGTGAGTTGTATTTCATGCCTATCGCATCGCAAAACCACAAGAACAGCGGTGTCAAAATATAACAAAAATAGAAGAAATCATCACACGAATTCCATCCTGGGGAGGAATGGGGCCGAGGCGCATCGATTGGCAAAAACCAGGAGAAGCGAAATGGCGACGACGCAGCAATCCGAACAGGCCAAGAAGACCGAGCCGATGAAAGGCGCCCTCGACGGCGCATCCAACGGAATCGAGAACGGCGCCGCGCAGGCGTCCCGAATGGCCGACCTCGCGAAGGACAGCCTCGACAAGGCCGGCGCGCTGCAAGGACGAACCGCCGACACCGCGCAGCAGATCATGCAGATCGGCGTCGAGACGGTCTCACGCACGGCACGCGAGTTCAGCGATCAATTGCAGCGAACGATGGGGGTCGGCAGCGAGGACGGGGCGCGGTTCGCCGAGCAGGCGCGGAAGAACGCCGAGGCCGTCAGCCGCTGCGGCACGGTGATGAGCCACGCGATGCAGGATGCTTGGCGGAGCTCGGTCGAGCTCGGCCAGAAGCGCTGGCAGCGCAACCTGGAGGGCATGAAGCGCCTCGCCAGCGCCCGTACGATCCAGGAATTCTCGATGCTCCAGAGCGAGATGATGCGCGAGAGCGTGCAGAGCTTGGTCGAGGATGCCCGCACCGTCACCGAGGCGTCCCTGCGCTCCTTCGAGGAGGTGGGGACGATCTGCGCCAGCGTGAAGTCGCTGCCGGCATCCCGCTGAGGCGGGACGGGCCCGCGTCCCCGGACCGGGGGCGCGGGCTCGGCCTCAGTCAGACTGTCCGTCCGCCGTCGATCGGCATCTCCACACCGGTGATGAACTCCGCCTCGTCGGAGGCGAGGAACAGCGCCACGTTGGCGATGTCGGTGGCCCGCGACATCCGGCCGAGCGGGATCGTGGCGACGAACTTCGCCCGGTTCTCCGGGGTGTCGGGCACGCCCATGAAGGCCTCGAGGAGGCCGGTCTCGCCCATCACCGGGCAGAGCGCGTTGACGCGGATCTTCCACGGCGCCAGCTCGACGGCGAGCGACTTCGACATCAGGTTCACCGCCCCCTTCGAGGCGTTGTACCAGGTCAGGCCGGGACGGGGCCGGATGCCGGCGGTCGAGCCGACGTTCAGGATCACGCCGCCGCCATTGTCGCGCATCGCCGGCGCCAGCGCCCGGACGAAGTGGAAGATCGACTTCACGTTGACCCGGAAGACCCGGTCGAAGGCCTCCTCGTCGACCTCCATCAGCGGCTGGTTGCGGTGAGTGGTGCCGGCATTGTTGACGAGGATCTGCGGCGTGCCGAAGGCCTCGGTGGTGCGCGCGACGGCTGCCTGCACGTCCTCGGCGCTGCCGACATCGGCCGCGATGGCGATCGCCGACGCGCCGATCTCCTTGGCGACGCGCTCGGCGGCATCGCCGCGCAGGTCGAGCACCGCGACCTTGGCGCCTTCCTCGGCGTAGCGCTTGGCGATGCCCTCGCCGAACCCGCCGCCGGCACCGGTGACGATCGCGACCTTGCCGTTCAGCCTCATGGGAAACACTCCTTGGTCAGGCGGCCGAGATCTCGCCGCGCTCGATCTGGATGGTGGTGTCGACGAGGGCCCGCAGCAGGTCGGGGCTGCTCTCGGTGATCAGGATCGCGACGTCGGGGAGGGCCGCCCGCAGGCGGGCCAGGGCCTCGGCGTAGCGAAGGGCGAGAGCCGGGGCGAGACCCTGGAACGGCTCGTCGAGGAGCACCGCGCGGGTGCCGACCATCAGGGCCCGGCCGAGCGCCACCATCTTGCCCTGGCCGCCCGACAGGCCCGCCGCCTTGCGGGGGGCGAAGTCCTTCAGCTCCGGCAGCAGCGCGTAGACGGAATCGAGCCGCCGCGCGACCTCCGCCTTCGGCAGCCCCAGCACCTGGGCCGGCAGCAGCAGGTTGTCCTGCACCGTGAAGCTGCCGAACAGCTTGCGCTCCTCCGGCGCGTAGCCGATGCCGAGCCGCGCGCGGTGATGCGCCGGGACGCTGCCGGCTTCCTGCCCGTCGAGCACCAGCCGGCCGGCCTGGAGGGGGAGGAGCCCCATCAGGGCCCGCAAGGTCGTGGTCTTGCCGGCGCCGTTGCGGCCGATCAAGGCCACGCGCCCGCCCGGCGGCACCTGGAGCGAGACGCCGCGAAGGACCGGTGCGCCGGCGATTTCCACCGCCGCCCCCTCAAGCCGCAGCATGGGCGCCTCCCGCCGGGGCGACGCCGATCACCGTGCGCTGCACCTCCGGGTCGTTGAGGATCTGGGCCGGCGGTCCGAGCGCCGCGATCTTGCCCTGGCCCCATACCGCCACCCGGTCGGCGAAGCGCCCGACCACCTCCATGTCGTGCTCCACGAACACCGCCGTCACCCGCGCCTCGCGCAGGACCCGCACCAGGGTCTCGACGATGGCCATCTTCTCGGCCGCGGCGACGCCGCTCGTCGGCTCGTCCATCAGGAGGAGGCGGGGGCGGAGCGCCACCGCCATGGCGATGTCGACGAGCTTGCGCGCGCCCTCGTTGAGAGCGTCGGCCCGCACATCTAGGATGCGGGTGAGGCCGAAGCGCCCGATCAGCTCCGCCGCCTCGTCGCGGAAGCGCGGGCGGAGCAGCGGGGTCAGCACCGACCACACGCCCTCGCGGGCCGCCACCGCGAGCGCCACGTTCTGCAAGACGGTGTGCTCGGTGAAGAGCTGCGGCAGCTGGAAGCTGCGCGCGACGCCGAGATCGACGATGCGGCGCGGCGACAGGCCGAGGATCGGCTTGCCCTCGAAGGCGATCGAGCCGCTCTGCGGCTTCAGGTAGCCGGTCGTCATGTTGATGAAGGTGGTCTTGCCGGCGCCGTTCGGGCCGATGATCGCCAGGAACTCGCCGGCCTCGACGTCGAGGTCGATCCCGTCGGCGGCCTTGAGGCCGCCGAAGGCGAGGCGCAGGTCACGGGCCTGGAGGAGCGCGGTCATGCGGCCCTCCTGCGGCTCGCGATCATGCCCCAGAGGCCGCCCGGCGCGAACACGATGACGCCGAGGAGCACGAGGCCGAGCACCAATTGCCAGGCATTGGCGAAGGTGGCCGCGGCGTAGACCCGGGTCAGCTCGTAGGCCGCGGCGCCGAGGAACGGGCCGATGACGCTGCCGGCGCCGCCGAGGATCGCGATGAAGACGAGCTCTCCGGACGTGGTCCAGTAGCTGAGCGCCGGGGTGACGTGGCGGGTGGTGAGCGCGATGATCGCCCCGCCGAAGCCCGCCATCACGGCGGACGCCACGTAGGCGGCGAGCAGCACGCGCTTGGGCGACACGCCCATGAAGTCGAGCCGGGTCTCGCGGGTCTTGATGCCGGCGAGCGCCTCGCCGAGCGGAGAGGCCAGAGCGACCCGCACCAGGGCGCCGCAGGCCAGAGCCAGGACGAGCGCCATGCCGAGAACCGTCCACTCCCCCGCCTCGCCGGCGAGCGGCCGGCCGAGGAACGTCACGGGCGGCAGCCGGATACCGTCGGCGCCGTGGGTGAGGGCATAGAATTTCTCGAGTACCGAATAGAACACCATGCTGAGGGCGAGATTCAGCATGCCGAAGAAGATCTCGCGGTAGCGCACCACGAAGAGCCCGATCAGCAGGCCGAGCAGGCCGGCGAGGATCGCCGCGAGGGGCACGAGCAGCAGGGCCTCCGGCATGGCCATCGCCCCGAACGCCACCGTGTAGGCGGCGAGCGCGAGGTAGAGTGCATGGCCGAAGCTGACCTGGCCGGCGCGCAGCAGGAGCAGGATGCCAAGCACTGCCAGGCCCTTGGCGAGCGCGATGGTGAGGACGAAGCGCAGCCACGGCACCGCGTAGGCGAGTGCGACGATCAGCGCGGCGCCGGCGAGCGCGAGCAGGGTTTCGGAGCGGCGGGTCATGGCGCGGCGCCTCCAAGGATGCAGCTCATATCCGCCGGGTCTCCGCCACGCCGAACAGGCCTTGGGGCCGGAACAGCAGCACCGCCACCATGATGGCGTAGGGCACCACCACCTCGAATTCCGGCGCGACGTAGACCGCGAAGGAGCGGCCGAGGCCGATGAGGAGGGCGGCGACGGCCGCGCCCTCGATCTGGCCGAGGCCCGCGGTCGCAACCACCGCGAAGGAGAGCACGATGGTCGAGGCGCCGACGCCCGGCACCAGCGAGACGGTGGGGGCGGCGAGCGCGCCGCCGAGCGCCGCCAGCGCGGCGCCGACCGTGAAGGTGAGCATCGTCACCTTGGCGGCGTCGATCCCCATGGCGCGGGCCGCCTCGCGGTCGACCGTGACCGCGACGACCATCCGGCCGGTGAGGGTATAGCGGAGCACATAGGCGAGGATCGCCAGCGTCGCGAGGGCGACGCCGGGCAGCACGTAGAGCTGATAGGCGGTGAACGGGATCACGTCCTGGCCGAACGGCACGTCGACGGTGCCGAGCCACTTCAGCGGCGCGTCGAACACCACCGGCTGCACGCCCCAGACCAGCTTCTGCAGGTCCTCCAGGATCATGAACAGCGCGAAGGTGACGAGGAGCTGCAGCACCGGCTCGCGGTCCTGCATCCGGCGAAGCAGCAGCCGCTCGATCACCGGCCCGAGCACCACGCCGACCAGCACGGACGCCGCGAGCAGGATCGGCAAGCCGAGCCAGGGCGGCGCGCCGAGGGAGGCGGCGAACAGCCCGAGCGAGGCCGCGGCGTAGCCGCCGATGGCGTAGAGGCTGCCATGGGCGACGTTGAGCACCCGCAGCACGCCGAACACCAGATTCAGCCCCACCGCCACCATGAAGACGGCGGCGGCGTAGGACAGCCCGTCGAGCAACGCCAGCCCGACGAGGATCCCGTTCTCCGACAACCAGGCCATCAGCTCTTGAAGGCCTGCGCCTGCGGGAGCTTGTCCACCATGTCGGGGGTCAGCGTCTTCAGCCAGTCGGCGCTCTTCTGGCCGACCGGCGTCGTCACGGACTCGGCCGGGAAGACGATCATGTCGGTGAGCACCGGGAACGGGTACTTGTCGGAGTGCAGCGTGGTGCCGATGAGCTGGTTCTCGAGGCCCTGGCCGTCCTCGCGGATGCGCACGCTGGCGGTGGGCGAGGGGAACTCGAGGCCCTTGAAGGCGGCCGCCAGCTCGGCGTCGGTCGGCCAGCCGCCGCCCTTCGCCGCCACCGCCTTCTCGATGCCGGCCTTCATCGCCGAGACGGCCTGGGCCATGTGGAAGCAGGGGTAGATCGGCCAGGCATTGTACTTGGCGCGGTAACTGTCGCTGAAGCGCTTCAGCCGATCCGGGTCGGCCGGCGACGGGTGCAGGAACCAGTGGTCGCCGCGGGCGCCGACGATGTGGCCGGCCGGCAGCGCCTTGCCGACGCGCTGGAGCGAGGATTCGGCGAGCGGCATCACGAAGGTCGAGCGCTCGAACAGCTTGCGGTCCGAGGCTTGGCGGATCAGCGCGTCGAGGTCGCCGCCCCAGGAGGTCGAGAGAACGACGTCGGGCCTGAGCGCCAGCACGCGGGTGATCTCGGTCGAGAAGTCGGTGGCGCCGAAGCGGGGAAACAGCTCGGCCGAGACCTTCACCCCGGGCTTCAGGGTGTTCATCGCCGTGCGAAAAATGTCCCAGGAATCGCGGCCCCAGGCATAGTCCTGGTTGATCACCGCGATCGACTT
Source organism: Methylobacterium sp. EM32 (assembly GCF_040593685.1). Taxonomy (NCBI): domain Bacteria; kingdom Pseudomonadati; phylum Pseudomonadota; class Alphaproteobacteria; order Hyphomicrobiales; family Methylobacteriaceae; genus Methylobacterium; species Methylobacterium sp. EM32. Next base: position 33,134 of record NZ_JBEXZS010000067.1, read on the forward strand.
GAAGTCTGGCTTCACCTTCAAGAGGTAGAGGAGCGCCGCCAGGATCTCCGGCGTCGCGTTGGCCTGGGTGCGGAAGGCGTAATTGTAGCGGTTGTCCTCGAAGATGCGCTGGGTGCCGCAATCCCACAGCAGCGTCGGCCGCTTCAGCTCGTCGGCGAGCGGCGCGCAGGCGATGCAATCGGCCGACGAGATCGCCGCGAAGATCAGGTGCACGCCTTCCGACTGGACGAGGCGCCGGTACTCTCCGACGACGTGGTCGACGCCCGGGCCCTCGTCGACGAAGATCGGCCGCACCTTGACGCCCGCGATGCCGCCGGCGGCGTTGATCTCGTCGAACAGCATCTCGGCGGTCTGGCGGCCGGGGACGCCGAACACGCTCGCCGGGCCGGACAGGTAGGTGGCGATGCCGACCTTCAGCTCGGCGGGCTTGGCCCCTTGCGCGAAAGCAGAACCGCCCGGCAGCATCAGGCTCGCTCCCGCAGCGCCTGCACCGACCAGCGCCTCGCGCCGCGTGAGCATCCCGGCACGACCCGTCCCAGCCATCGGCTTCCTCCCTGACTTATACCGCGCGCACGGACCCCTCTGGAGTTTGGCGTCGGGGGCCTCGCCGCGGCGCGGATCATGGGGGTGCGGTGACCGCCTGTCCAATAGCTTGTGCGGGCGCGTGCCAGAGGTTCGAGATATGGCTGGGGGTATCTGCCATCGATGGAATGAACGAAGCGCGCCCGTCATCGTTAGGGCCTGGATACCCCCATCCTGTACGGAGGATTCCATGAGCCACGCCCACAAGCCCCTCGGCGAGCAGGTGATCGTCATCACCGGCGGCTCCAGCGGCATCGGGCTCGCCACGGCCCGTAGGGCGGCGCGGGCGGGCGCCCGGGTGGTGCTCGCCGCGCGCAACGCCGAGGCGCTGGCGGCGATCCAGGAGGAGATCGAGGCGTCGGGCGGCGAGGCGACCCACGTCGTCGCCGATGTCGGCCGGCGCGAGGACGTCCAGGCCATCGCCGACAAGGCGGTGCAGCGCTTCGGCGGCTTCGACACCTGGGTCAACGATGCCGGCATCTCGATCTACGGCCGGCTGGAGGAGGTGTCGGACGAGGACCACGACCGGCTGTTCCAGACCAATTTCTGGGGCGTGGTCTACGGCTCGCTGGTGGCGGCACCCCATCTTCGCCGTCGCGGCGGCGCGATCATCAATCTCGGCAGCATCGCCTCCGACCTCGCGATCCCGCTCCAGGGCATGTACTCGGCGAGCAAGCACGCGATCCGCGGCTTCACCGACGCGCTCCGGTCCGAGCTGGACCTCGACCACGCGCCGGTCTCGGTGACGCTGATCAAGCCGGCGGCGATCGACACCCCGTTCCCGCAGCACGCCCGCAACTACCTCGACCGCGAGCCGAAGCTGCCGCCGCCGGTCTATCACCCGGACGAGGTCGCCCATGCGATCCTGCACGCCGCGGTGTATCCGCAGCGCGAGATCATCGTCGGCGGCGGCGGCCGGGCGATGACGGGTCTCAAGAAGCTCGCGCCCGGCACCTTCGACCGTCTCGGCGGCGTGATGGCGGGCCAGCAGCTGCGCGCCGAGCCGCCGCGCGATCCGAACGGCGCCCTCCACCGGCCGGCCCAGGACGGCCACGTGCGCGGCGACCATCCGGGAATGGTGCGTCACACCAGCACCTACACGCGGGCAAAGCTCAATCCCCTCACCACCGGCGCGGTGATGGCCGGCGTTGGCCTCGCGGCGGCGGCCTTGATGAAGCGGCGCGCCTGACCTTTCGCGCATCGGCGTGGCGTGGGACAAGCCGCGCCATGCCGACCTTCTTCCTGTACGCCGCCGCTGCGCTCGCCGAGATCGCCGGGTGCTTCTCGGTCTGGGCCTGGTGGCGGCTCTCGGCGTCGCCGCTCTGGCTGATTCCGGGGGGCCTGGCGCTCGGCGCCTTCGCGTTCCTGCTGGCGCTGACCGAGTCGGACGCCGCCGGCCGCGCCTTCGCGGCCTATGGGGGCATCTACATCGCGGCCTCGCTCGCCTGGCTGTGGGTGATGGAAGGGCAGCGGCCGGACCGATTCGATTGCGCCGGCGCCGCCCTGTGCCTCGCGGGGGCGGCGGTAATCGCGCTGGCGCCGCGGGGATAGTCTCGTTCGCCCGGGCAGGAGGATGGGCACTTCGACCTCCACCTCACAGGGTCATCCCGGGGCCGCGCAGCGGAACCCGGGATCCATAATCGCCGATGGTGCAAGATGAAGCTGGATGCGATTCGCCTTTTCAAGCTTCATCAGCGGTTATGGATCCCGGGTTCTCGACTTCGTCGAGCTCCGGGATGACAAGGAGGATGGGAGAGCTGGCATTTACGCTGGGCCGAAGAAGACTATCCCGCTGCCCGCAGCACAGATTTCGGCATCACCCCGTACGCCTTCTTGAACGCCCGGCTGAAATGCGAGAAATCGCTGAAGCCGCATTGCATCACTACCTGCCCGACATTGCGGGCCTGGCCCTCCTCAAGCAGCCGGTGGGCCAGCGCCAGCCGCTGCTGCCACAGCCAGCGGATCGCCGTGGTGCCATCCGCCGCGAAGGCACGGCACAGGGTGCGCAGCGACACGCCGAGGCGGTTCGCCACCGTGGCGAGGTCGAGGTCGGGATCCTCGATATGGGCGAGCAGGAAGGTCTTGGCCTGGCGCACCAGGTCGTCCTCGGCGACCTTGCGACCCGGCGCCGTCAGGCTCGCCTCCAGCGAGGCGGTGAGCAGTTCGAGAAACGCGTTGCCGAGGCGCTGCGAGCCGCTCTCGCTCAGCGGGCTCTCCAGTTCGACGATGTCGGTGAGGGTGTGGGCGAGGGTCGAGGCCAGCGGCTGGTCGGGCCGGATGATCCGCGCGGCCAGGTGCTCGAAGTCGGGCAGCCGCGCCGCGATCTGCCGCCGGGCCATCCGGGCGACGATCATCCGGGTGTCCTGCTCGAACTCCCACAGGAACGGCCGGGCCGAATCGTATACCACGAGGTCGCCGACGGAGGGAAGGGCGCAGCGGTCGTCCTGCACCAGCCGGCCGGTGCCGGTCTTCATCAGCGCTACGAACACGTCGTCGTCCGGCATCCGTCGCAGGCAGGCGGCGTCGCGGCGGTTCTCCATCGGCGAGAACCGGATGTCGCAGACGTTGACCTTGCCGAGCGCCACCTTGCGCAGCCGCGCCGAGAACGGTCCGTCGTCGATCTTCCGCATCGTCTCCGACGGGCTCAGATGCGCGCAGATCGCGTCGCGCCAGTAGGAGAAGCGGTATCGTTCCGCGAGCACGGTGGTGTCGAAGGTCGTGATCGGGGCAGGCGAAGGGGCCGAGGAGAAGGCCGACGGCGGCGAGGCGGTGAGCGATGCCATGACTGTCCCTCCGGCGGATCCGGGCCTTGGGCGGGCCCGCGATGCGTGTCGCGTCCGGAACGGCTTAAGCAACGACGATGCCAGCCGGGAGCGAGACGGCCGGTCATAAGCCGAGTGGACTGGTCCGCCGGGGCAGGACGGGACCTAAGCATCATTCGCCGAAGTGGTCACCGGTTCGGCGGCAAAAATGATGCAAAAACAAAGAGCTAAGCAGAGTTGCCCCGTGCAACTCTGCTTAGAGCGCTTCACGATCGCGGTGCAATCGCGAAGCTCTCTAAGTCTTTGTTTGGTTGCATTTGCTTCGACGAACCGGTCTCCACTTCGTCGGGAAATGCTCTGGCCGTCGTCGGGGACGTTGCGACCGCTCGACCGGGGATTTTCGAAGGCGCGGTGCTCATCTCGGCCGGCCTTCACGTCACCCCGCCAGCGCTCTTGCCGCCCGCTCGGCCACCAGGATCACTGTCGCGTTCAGGTTGGCCGAGATCATCCGCGGAAACACCGAGGCGTCGGCGACGTACAGGCCGTCGAGCCCGTGCACCGCGAAGCTTTGCGGATCGATGACCGCGCCGGGATCGGTGCCCATCCGGCAGGTGCTCGACGGGTGGTAGAGCGAGGCGAGGTGGCCGCGCACGTGCCGGGCGATGCCGGCCTCGTCCCGGCATTCCGCTGAGGGGCTGAGCTCGTGGGCGATCACCGCGGCGAGCGGATCCGCCGCCGCGATGGCCCGGTTGATCCGCACTCCCTCGACCAGGGTGGCGAGGTCGCGGCCGCCCTCGTCCGAGAGATAGCGCGGGTCGATCGCCGGCGCGGTGAGCGGATCGGCCGAGCGCAGGCGGATCTCGCCGCGGCTCTCGGGCCGTTGCAGCACCGCGAACAGGGTGAAGCCGGAGCCCGGATAGAGGAAGCGGCCGTAATCGCGATGCGGGGCGGCGATGCCGTAGAGCTGGAGGTCGGGTTCGATCCCGGCCCGCGTGGCGACGTGGCCGCCGGCCGTGGCCCAGTTCGAGATCCGCGGGCCGGTGCGATGCGCCTGCCATTCCGCGAGGCTCTCGGCCGCGCCTATCGCGCCGAGGCCGACCGGGCGCGTGGCCGCGAAGGCGAGGGTGATCGCCGGGTGGTCCTGCAGGTCCTGGCCGACACCGGGGAGGTCGTGCAAAGGCGCGACCCCGGCCGCCCTCAGCGCGTCCGCCGGGCCGATGCCGGAGAGCATCAGGAGGTGCGGCGAGGCGATGGCGCCGGCCGCGAGCACGACCTGCCCGGCCCGCGCCCGCTCGGGCCGGCCGTCGCGCAGGTACTCGACGCCGACGGCGCGGCCGTGCTCGATCACGAGGCGGGTGACGAGCACGCCGGTCTCGATCGCGAGGTTCGGCCGCTCCCGCGCCGGATCGAGATAGGCCCGCTTGGTGCCGAAGCGCTCGCCGCCCCGGGTGGTCAGCTGGAAGAAGCCGACGCCCTCCTGGCTTCCGCCGTTGAAATCCGGGTTCGCCGGATGACCGGCCGCTACGGCGGCCTCGTGCCAGAGCGTCTCGCCCTCGTCGCGATACGGGCAATCCTCGACCGGCAACGGACCGTCGGTGCCGTGCAGCGGGTGGTTGCCGAAGCGGCGATTGTCCTCGGACGAGAGGAAATCCGGCAGCACGTCGCGCCAGCCCCAGCCGGGGCAGCCCATCGCCTCCCAGGCCTCGTAGTCCGAGGGCAGGCCGCGCAGGTAGATCATGGCGTTTAGCGAGCCCGAGCCGCCGAGCATCCGGCCGCGGGGCCAGAAGATCCGGCGGTCGCGGCATTCGACTTGGGGCTCGGTGTGGAAGCCCCAGTCGGCGCCGGTATTGAACAGGCTCGGCCAGTCGGACGGAATGACAGCGCCGAGCGGCGGTTCGCCGCCGGATTCCAGCAGCAGCACCCGGCGCGCCGGGTCGGCGCTGAGCCGCCCGGCAAGCACGCAGCCGGCGCTGCCGGCGCCGACGATCACCGTGTCGTAAGGAGTCATCGGCGGGAGGTCATCGTGCCGAGATCTCGTCGGCGGTCACCAGGACGACCTCGCCGTCGAGGATCGGCTGTGCGATGGCGAAGAACCGCGCCACCGCCGCCGAGCCGTTATGCCGGTCCATCGCCGCCTGGTCGGTAAACCGCTCGTAGGTGGTGAAGCGGGTCGGATCGCCCGCATCCTGCGAGACGAAGAAGCCGACCGTGTCCGGCTCGTTCGCCGCGACGTGGGCCGCCACGTCGAGGAGGGCGGCCCGCAGGGTCGCCTCCGCACCCGGCCTGGCGCGGAGGATGGCGCTGATCGTCATCACCGGCCCGCCCTCAGAAGGTCTTCCAGTCGCCGGCGGCCTCGAAGGCGGCGGCGGCCTGGTAGATCGCGCTCTCGTTCCAGTCGCGCGCCGTCAGCATCAGGCCGACCGGCAGGCCGTCGACGAGGCCGCAGGGGATCGACATCGAGGGATTGCCGGTCACGTCCATCGGCGAGGTCGAGGCGACCATCTCGAAGGCGCGGACGATGATTTCGTCCAGCGGCGCGCCCTTCTCCGGCAGCTTGGTGGCGGTGCAGGGCAGGGTCGGGCACAGCAGCAGGTCGTAGGTCTTGAAGCAGGTGGCAAAATCCTCCCGCACCTTGCGGGCGAGGTTCTGCGCCTTGGCGTAGTAGCGGCCGCGATAGTGGGTCAGGCCCCACTGGCCGATCAGCATCGAGATCTTCAGCGTCTCGGACAGGTCGTCGGCCTTGGCCCGCCAGGCGGAGTGGGCGTCGAACAGGCCGACATCGTAGGCGCCCTTCCAGTTGAAGCCCATGCCGTTGCCGAGCATCATCTGCTGCGTCAGGCCCTCCAGCCCGATCGGCGTCCAGACCGACGCCGCCGTCTTGTAGGCCGGCAGCGAGACCTCCTCGATCGTGGCGCCCAAGCCCTCGAACCGGGCCGCCGCCGCCCGGACCTTGTCGGCCACCGCCTCCTGCATGCCGGGCGCCGAGAAACCCTCCATCAGCAGGCCGATCTTCAGGCCCTTCGCGCCCTTCTTCAGCGCCTCCGTGTAGGCGGCGACCTGCGGCGCGTACTGGCGCGGGTCGAGCCCATCGGGTCCGGCCAGGACTTCGAGCAGCAGGGCGTTGTCGGCGACGCTCGCGGTCATCGGGCCGGTATGGTCGATCGTGGTCTCGATCGGCATCACGCCGGTATAGGGAACGAGGCCGTGGGTCGGCTTCATCCCGTAGATCCCGCAATACGAGGCCGGGATGCGGATCGACCCGCCCTGGTCGCCGCCGATCGCGAGATCCACCTCGCCGGCGGCCACCAGCGCGCCGCTGCCCGAGGACGAGCCGCCGGCCGAGTAGCCCATCCGGTGCGGGTTGTGGACCGGCCCCGGATCCGAGGTGTGGCTGCCGCCCGACAGGCAGAAATGCTCGCACACCGCCTTGCCGAGGATCGTCGCGCCGGCATCCAGCATCCGGGTCACGATGGTGGCGTCGGAGGCGGGGACGAAGCCTTCGAGGGTCGAGGCGCCGTTCATCATCGGCACGCCGGCCAGCGCGACGTTGTCCTTCAGCGCCACGGTCTTGCCCGTGAGCTTGCCGGTGTCGGCGCCCTTCACCTCGCTCTTCCAGTACCAGGCACCGAGGGGGTTCTCCTCTGCGCTCGGCCGGGTGCCGGGGGTGCGGGGATACTTCACCGGGGGGATGTGATCGGGCAGGGCGTCGACGACGTCGTAGGCGTCGAACGAGGCGTCCATCAGGGCGCGGTAGGCCGCGGCCTCCTCGGGCGACAGCGACATGTGGAGGCTGGCGGCGAGCTCGCGGACTTGGTCGGCGCTCGGGCGGGTGATGGCCATGGGGCGGTTCCTCGGTGGTGACTAGGGATGGTCGGCGCGACGAGAGTTCACGCCGGCGTTCGTATCCCTCCGCGTCATCCCGGGGCTCGCCGAAGGCGAGAGCCCGGGATCCAGAAACACAGGTGGTGCAGAAACAGATGAAGAGCGATCAGCTTCTTCCTGAACGACCTGAGTGTCTGGATTCCGGGCTCCGCTGCGCGGCCCCGGAATGACGCGGAGTGTGGGTCATCTGTCGAGAGAAATGAATATGTGTGAGATCACGCCGCCGCCATGCCGATTCGCCCCGCCAGCAGGTCGTCGCGCGAGACCTCGCCGGTGATGCGGCCCTTCTGGATGCCGAGCACCCGGTCGGACAGCGAGGTGATGAAGTCGAGGTTCTGCTCGACGATGATCATCGACAGGTCCCAGCGCTTCTTCAAGGCGAGCAGCGTCTCGATGATCTCCTCGATGATCGAGGGCTGGATGCCCTCCGTCGGCTCGTCGAGGAGGACGAGCTTCGGCCGGGTGCAGAGGCAGCGGGCGAGCGCCAGCAATTGCTGCTCGCCGCCCGAGAGGGCGCCGCCGCGCCGGTCGAGCAGGCGCACGAGGCGGGGGAAGTCGGCGAGCACGTCGTCGATGATGCGGGGATCCTCCTTGGGCGCGCTGGCGAGCCCCATGCGCAGGTTCTCGCGCACGCTGAGGGTGGCGAAGATCTCGCGGCCTTGCGGCACCAGGCCCATCCCGAGGCGGGCGCGCTGGTGGATGGGCAGCCGCGTGACCTCGGCGCCCGCGAAGCGCACCGCGCCGGCACTGGCCGGGATGTGGCCCATCAGGGTCCGCATCAACGTGGTCTTGCCCATGCCGTTATGGCCGAGGATGCCGAGATATTCTCCGGGCGCCAGGCTGAAATCGACGCCCATCAGGATCGGCACCCGGCCGTAGCTCGCCCGCAGGTCTTCCACGTCGAGAAGCGCGCTCATGCCACCCCCTTCATGCCGCCACCTTCTTGCCGAGATACACGTCGCGCACCCGCCGGTCGGCGAGCACGGCGTCGATCCCGTCCTCCATCATGATCCGGCCCTGGTGGAACACCGTGACCGTGCGGGCGATCATCTTGATGAACGCCATGTCGTGCTCGACCACGACGATCGCCCGGCTCTTGTTGATCTCGCGGATGATCTCGGCGGTGCGGTGGGTCTCCTCGTCGGTCATGCCGGCCGCCGGCTCGTCGAGGAGGATGAGGTCGGGATCGCCCGCCAGCACCGTGCCGATCTCGACCCATTGCCGCTGTCCGTGCGAGAGCTGGCCGACGGTGGCCCCGGCGAGATGTGTCAGCCGGATCTTCTCCAGGATCTCGTCGACGAGGGGCCCGGTGAATTTCGGCGTCGTCTTGCGGCGGGCCGAGAGCCAGATGTTCTCCCGCACCGACAGCCCGTTGAACACGTTCGGCACCTGCGTCTTGATACCGATGCCGAGCCGGGCGATCTGGTGGCTCTGCAACCCGGTGAGAGGTTTGCCCCGGAACGCGATGGTGCCGGAGGTGGGCGTGAGCTGGCCGGTGAGCATCTTGAAGAAGGTGCTCTTGCCGGCGCCGTTCGGGCCGATCAGGCAGCGCAGCTCCATCTCCCCGAGGGTGAAACTGACGTCGTCGTTGGCGACGACGCCGCCGAAGCGCATCGTCAGGTGCTCGGTCTTCAGGAGGGGGACGAGGGGGTCCATCTTATTCGTCTCCCATGTCATTCGGCTCCCGCGATCTGGGTCCGGGCGGCGGTGGAGGCGGCCGGGCGCCGTTTGGCCTTGCGGCCGAGCCCGAGGAGGGCATTCTTCAGCGTCGGCACGATGCCCTTCGGCAGAAGCAGCACGAAGCCGACCAGGATCACGCCCAGCACGAGGTTGGCGTTGAAGGCCTGCTGCGATCCGATCTTGGCGGTGAGGAACTGGATCAGGAAACACCCGACCACCGGGCCGATCAGGGTGCTTAAGCCCCCGACGGTGATCCAGATGATGATCTCGGCCGAGAGCGACAGGGAGAAGATCGTCGGGCCGACGAAGGCGCCCCAGTTGACGTAGAGCGCGCCGGCGAGCCCCGCGACCGCGCCGCCGACCATGAACACCCCGAGCTTGATTAGCCGCGGATCGTAGCCGAGGAGCGCCGCGCGGGTCTCGTTCTCGCGCACCGCCACCGCGATGCGGCCGAAGGGGCTCGCCAGCAGGAGCCGCATCAGGAGGTAGACGGCGATCAAGGCGCCGCCTGTGACCCACCACCCGGCCTCGGGGGTCAGCACCGCGTCCGGCGTGTAGGGCGCGTTGAAGGTCGGCACCGAGGGGATGCCATTGAAGCCGCCGAGCCGGGCTTGGCCGATCGTGTAGGCGTCGCCCGCCGTCGAGTTGACGACGTTGAACAGGATCAGCGTGACGGTGAGCGTGATGACCCCGAGATAGACCTCGCTGATCCGGCCGTAGAAGACGAAATAGCCGAGGGCCGCGGCGAAGAGGGCGGGAAAGAGGATCGCCAGCAGGATCGCGTTGGTGGAGTCGCCGAAATTGATCGCCGCGATCGCGTAGGTGTAGCCCCCGAGACCGAAGAACGCGGTCTGGCCGAAGGACAGGATGCCGCCAAAGCCCCAGATGAAGCCGAGGCTGAGCGCCAACACGCCCATGGCGGCGAACAAGGTCAGCTGCATCAGGGTGAAGAGTTCGAGATAGGTGGGTAAGACCGCCACCACGGCGACGGCGGCGAGGACAGCAAGGAGCTGGAGGGCGCGCGACAGGGCGGCGGGCATGTCAGAGCGTCCCCTTGAAGAAGCGGCCGGAGATGCCCTGCGGCAGCAGGCGGATCAGCAGGATCGCGGAGAGGAAGAGGATCACCTCGCCGTAGACCGGGGTGGTGAAGTAGGCGCCGAGCTGGTTGACGAAGCCGAAGAGTCCGGCGGCCGAGAGCGTGCCCGAGATGATCGCCGCGCCGCCGCCGACGACGGTGATGAAGCACTTGGCGACGAAGGCGGTGCCCATCACCGGCGTGATGCCCGAGACCGGCGCCAGAAGCCCGCCGGCGAGCCCGGTGATCGCGGCGCCGATGCCGAAGGTCGCCATGTAGATTTTTGCGGGGTTGACCCCGAGGGTCGCGGCCATGCCGGGATTCAGCATCACCGCCCGGGCGACGAGGCCGAAGCGGGTGAAGCGGAGCACGCCGAAGACCAGCGCCATCATCAGGACGGCCATGGCGAGGAGGAAGATCGTGTACCAGCTCGACCGGTAGGCCCCGACCTGGAACCCGCCGAGCGGCGTCGGAACGCCGTTGATGGTGTTGCCGAAGATCGTCGTCACGAGGCCGATGAGGCAGAGGCTCAGGCCCCAGGTCGCCAGCATCGAATCGACGAGGCGCCCGTAGAGGAAGCGGATCAGGCAGCGCTCGATGACGAGCCCAACGAGCCCGACGACGAGGGGGGCCACCACCAGCATGGCGATCCAGATGTTGAGCCCGGCATTGGCCGAGATCACCGTGGCATAGGCCCCCAGCATCACGAACTCGCCGTGGGCGAGGTTGATGATCTTCATCATCCCGAAGATGATCGCGAGGCCGAGGCAGAGCAGGAACAGGGAGGCCGCCCCGTTTACCACGTCGAGCGCGATGATGAGCGACAGGTCCATGACGTCATCCGGGCGAGAAATTGTCTGGGGAAGTTCAGATGAGACATCGTCCTGCCACCCTCCGCGTCATCCCGGGGCCGCGAAGCGGAACCCGGGATCCATATCCGCCGACGATGCAAGATGGGGCGGTGCGCGTTCCGATCGCTTCTGACGCGTCGGCGGTTATGGATCCCGGGTTCTCGCCTGCGGCGAGCCCCGGGATGACGCCGAGGATGTCATGACGGCTGCCTGGACTTCAGGCCACCGTCAGATCGAGATCTCGTACTGCTTGTTCTCGCGCGGGTTCTTGATCAGGTTGCACACCGCCGCGGTGTCCTGGGGCTTGGCATCTGGGTAGGTCTCGCGCACGTCCCATTTGCGGTCCTTGACCACCGCCAGGTAGGCGTTGCGGGTGACGTGGTGGGTGGCGTGGTCCACCGTGACCTTGCCGGTCGGCCCGTCGAAGGACAGTCCCGTCTCCAGGGCCTCGGTTACCGCCATCCGGTCGATGGAACCTGCCTTCTTCACCCCCTCGACCCAGAGGTAGAATCCCTCGTAGGTCGCCGCCGCCAGTTCGCTGATGTAGGGAATGCTCGGCGATTGCTTCTTCAGCTTGGCGACGTAAGCGGTGCTTGCCGGAGTCGTCAGTTCCTCGAAGTAGCCGTAGGCGCCGAGCACGCCGTCGCTCTCGGCGGCGTTGAGGGTCGAGGGCTCGTTGACGAGGCCGAAGGTGGTCGAGGCGATCGGGATCTGGCCCTTCATGCCGGCGGAGGTCCATTGCCGGTAGAACGCCGTGTGGTTGCCGCCGACCAGGGCCGAGAGCAGCAGGTCGGGCTTGGCCGCCTGGATCTTCGAGATCGTCGGGCCGAAATTCGTCACGTCGAGCGGGAAGAAATCGACCGAGACCGTCTCACCGCCCTGGTCCTTGACGTATTTCTGCATCCACTTGGCGGTGATCTGACCGTAATTGTAATCGGCGGCGATGATGTAGACCTTCTTCTTATCCTTGCCCATCGCATAAGGAACCAGCTTCTCCACGGTCTGGGCCGGGGTGGTGCCGGTGCAGAAGGTGTTGCGGTCGCAGACCCCGCCCTCGTACAAAACGTTGTAGAAGTACAGCACCCGGAAGCGGTTGAAGGTCGGGCGGATCGCCTCGCGCGAGGCCGAGGTGATGCCGCCATGGACCACCGCCACCTTGTCGCGCACGGCGAGCTGCTGGGCGTATTGCGAGTACATCTGGATGTTGGACTGGGTGTCGTAGTGCACGAGCTGCAACGGCCGGCCGAGCAGGCCGCCCGCGGCGTTCACCTCCTCGATCCCGAGCTTCAGGCTCTCGACCATCGGCGTGCCCGAGGCGGCGATCGGTCCGGACTGGTCGTGCAGCGAGCCGACGAGGATCGGCGTCTCGGCCCGGGCCGACCGGAGCACGGCCGGCATCGCTAGGGTGGAGAGCGGAACGGCAGCCGCGGTACGGAGGAGGTCACGACGCGAGAGGGCCATCCTGGTCCGGGCTCCTGTTGCAGCACGCGGCGCGTTGCCGACGACCCGAGGTTAGAAGAGGCCGGAGCGCCGGTGCTTGCCTGTGCTGACCAAAAAATTGGACTGGCCGTGCCAGGGGTGGGGAGGGCGCCCCCGGGCCGATCCCGGAGGTTCTTCTCCATAGAAGCGGCGATAGAGAAATCCATCCCAATATACGCCTGTATTTTAGATAAAATTTCTTAGTTGCGCGCCGTTCTTGCACGTCTGCAGGAGGATGCCCTAAGCGGAGGCGATCCTTCCCCACAGACGGCCGGCCATGACCATCACGCGACGCAGCATCCTCGGGGCAGCCCCGGTCCTCGCCGCCGGTGCCGCCCTCGGACGGGTGACGCCGGTGCTCGCCGAAGGCCGCGCCGCGCCGCTGCGGGTCGGCGTGATCCCGATCCTCGCCGCGGCGCCGATCTACGTCGCCGAGAAGGAGGGATGGCTCAAGCAGGCCGGCCTGTCGCTCGCCGTGACGACCTTCGAGTCGGGCCCGAACATGATCCAGGCGCTGGCCTCGGGCACCCTCGACGTCTACGTCGCGGGCGTGGCGCCGCTCGGCGTCGCGCGCTCGAAGGGCATCGACGTGAAGGTGGTGGCCGCCACCTCGGTCGAGGAGAACGTCTTCGTTGCCGGCCCCAAGCTCGCCCGCTTCGCCGAGACCGGCGTCGCCCCGGCCGAGGTCTTCCGGCGCTACCGCGAATCCACCGGCACCCCGGCGCGGCTCGCCACCCAGCCCCTCGGCTCGGTGCCGAACACCACCCTGCAGCACTGGCTGTGGGAGGTGGCGAAGGCCGACCCGAAGGATGTGACGATCGTCTCGATGGGGATCGACGCGACCCAGCAGGCGGTGCTCGCCGGCGCGGTCGAGGGCGGCATCCTGCGCGAGCCCGCGGTCTCGATCGTCACCGGGCGCAACCCGGCGATCCGCCTGATGGCGCTCGGCGGCGAGATGTTCCCGAGCCAGCCCGGCACCGTCGTCGCCGTCACCCGCGCCCTCCTCGACAAGGAGCCCGAGGTCGCCCAGGCGATCGTGACCGGAATCGTGCGGGCGGTCGACCTGATCGGCCGCGATCCGGAGCGCGTCGCGCCGATCGTCGAGGCCTCGCTCGGCAAGGGCCTCGTCGACACCGCCACCATCCGCCGGGCGCTGGCCTCTCCGGCGACGCGCTTCGCCGCCGATCCCCGCCGCATCGTCGAGGCGACGGCGGCGATGCAGCGCTACCAGGTGAAGATCGGCGCGCTCGAGCGCGAGGTGCCCCTCGACGGGCTGTTCGAGCCGCGGCTCTACGAGCGCGCCGTCGCTGGCAAGTGAGAACTCGCAAGTGAGAGTTCACCCGTGAGATCCCGCCCCGCGGCGTTGCTGCTCCCGCTCCTGGGGCTCGCCGCCTTCTTCGCGCTCTGGGAGGCCGTGCCCCGGCTCGGCCTCGTCAACCCGGCCTTCCTGCCGCCGCCCTCGGTGCTGCCGGAAGCGTTCCTGCGCGAACTGCGCTCCGGCCAGTGGCTCGCGGCGATCGGCGGCAGCCTCGGGCATTACCTCGTCGGCCTTGGCCTGGGCATCGGCCTCGGCATCGCCGCCGGCACGCTGACGGGGATGTCGCGCACCGCCGAAGGCCTGACCGCCTGGGTGGTGCGGGTGCTGAGGCCGGTGCCGGGCCTCGCCTGGGTGCCCTTCGCCATCATCTGGTTCGGGGTCAGCCCGGAGGCGGCCCTGTTCATCGTGGCGATCGGGGTGTTCTGGATCGTCTACTTCGCGAGCCACGGGGCGATCCGCGGCGTCGACCGCGACCTGATCGAGCTCGCCGCCGCCTTCGGCTTCCGCTCCGCCCCCGAGCGCCTGATCACGGTGGTGTGGCCCGCCGCCATGCCGGGGATCCTGGTCGGCGTGCGTACCGCCATCGGGCAGGCCTGGATGGCGGTGGTGGCGGCCGAGATCTTCGGGGTCGCAGGCCTCGGCCAGCGGATGATGCAGGCCTCGACGCTGCTCGCGACCGACATCGTGGTCGTCTACATGCTTACCATGGCGCTGCTCTACGGCGTGTTCGACGCCGCCTTCACGGCGCTGCAAGGCTGGATGCTCCGATGGCGGGCCTGATCGCGATCCAGGGCCTCGCCCTCACCTTCACCCGCGACGGCACCCGCACCACGGTACTGTCCGGCCTCGACCTCGATATCGAGCCGGGCGAGTTCCTGGCGATCGTGGGCGCCTCCGGCGTCGGCAAGTCGACGCTGCTGCGGGTGATCGCCGACCTCGTGCGCCCGAGCGCCGGCACCGTCTCAGTCAGTGCGCCCGAGCCGGGCCGCCGGGCCGTCGCCCTGGTGTTCCAGGATTCGCGCCTGCTGCCCTGGCGCCGGGTCCTCGACAACGTCGCCTTCGGGCTCGAGAAGCTGCGCCTCCCCCGGGCCGAGCGGCGCCGGCGGGCGCAAGCCGCCCTCGACCGGGTGGGCTTGGGCGCGCTCGCCGGGCGCTGGCCGTTCCAGCTCTCCGGCGGCCAGCGCCAGCGGGTGTCGCTCGCTCGCGCCCTGGCGGTCGAGCCGCACGTCCTGCTCATGGACGAGCCGTTCTCGGCCCTCGACGCGCTCACCCGCGAGACTCTGCAGGACGAGCTCGCCCGGCTCTGCCGCGCTTCGGGCCAGACCGTCCTGTTCGTCACTCACGACATCGAGGAGGCGGTCTACCTCGCCGACCGGGTCGTGGTGCTGGCAGGGAGCCCGGGCCGCATCGTCGCTGCCCACCGCATCGCGGCGGGCCAGCCGCGCGATCGGGCGGCGCCGGAGCTGAAGCGGATCACGCAAGCGATCCGGGAGGATCTGGCGGGGGTGGCGGGGGAG
>NZ_JBEXZS010000068.1:0-54483 GCF_040593685.1 Methylobacterium sp. EM32
AGGCGATGGGGGTGCGGATCGCGATGGACGATTTCGGCACCGGCTACTCGTCGCTGTCGAACCTGCGCGCCTTCCCGTTCGACAAGATCAAGATCGATTCCTCCTTCACCCGCTCGGTCGATACCAGCGAGCAGGCCGCCACGATCGTGCGCACGGTGCTGGGGCTCGGCCGCGGCCTCGGGCTGCCTGTCCTCGCCGAGGGAGTCGAGACCTCGGCCGAGCTGGCCTTCCTGGGGGCCGAGGCCTGCCACGAGGCGCAGGGCTACCTGTTCGGCCGCCCGGCCCCGATCGAGTCCTTCCGCCACCTGACCACCGGCCGGCCGCGCGGGGAGGAGGCCGCGGCGTGAATCCGCCCGCACAGGCTGGCACGCGGCGGCGGGAGGCGGCATAAGCCGAGACCGAGGGACCGGCCGGCAACCGCTCGGTCCCACCGCCTCCACCGAGACGAGACCCCATGACCGTCAAGGCCGTTCCCACGCAGCCCTTTCCCGATCAGAAGCCCGGCACCTCGGGCCTGCGCAAGAAGGTCCCGGTCTTCCGCCAGCCCGGTTACGTGGAGAACTTCGTCCAGGCGATCGTCGACTGCCTGCCCGACCGGGCCGGCACGACCCTGGTGGTCGGCGGCGACGGGCGCTTCCTCAACCGCGAGGTGGTGCAGACGACCCTGAAGATCGCGGCGGCGAACGGCTTCTCGCGCATCATGGTCGGCCGCGGCGGCCTGCTCTCGACCCCCGCCGCCTCCTGCGTGATCCGGAAATACGGCGCGATCGGCGGCGTGGTGCTCTCGGCGAGCCACAATCCCGGCGGTCCCGAGGGCGATTTCGGAATCAAGTTCAACGGCCGCAACGGCGGTCCCGCGCCCGAGCCGGTGACCGAGGCGATCTTTGCCCGCACCAAGGCGATCACCGAGTACCGCATCGTCGAGGCCCCCGATATCGACCTCGACGCGCTCGGCGACGTGGCTCTCGGTGACGCCACCGTCACGGTCATCGATCCGGTGGCGGATTACGCCGCCCTGATGGAGACGCTGATCGATTTTCCCGCCATCAAGGCCCTGTTCGCGTCCGGCTTCCGGATGCAATTCGACGCGATGAGCGCGGTGACCGGGCCCTACGCCAAGGAGATCCTGGAGCGGCGCCTCAGCGCCCCGGCCGGCACGGTGGTCAATGCCGAGCCCCTGCCCGATTTCGGCGGCCACCACCCGGACCCGAACCCGGTTCACGCCCACGACCTGATGGCGCTGATGACCGGCCCGGACGCGCCCGATTTCGGTGCCGCCTCCGACGGCGACGGCGACCGCAACATGATCGTCGCCCCCCACCTCTTCGTCACCCCGAGCGACAGCCTGGCGATCCTCGCCGCCCACGCCCATCTGGCGCCCGGATACAAGGACGGGCTGTCGGGCGTCGCCCGCTCGATGCCGACGAGCCGCGCCGCCGACCGGGTCGCGGCGGCGCTCGGCATTCCGGCCTTCGAGACCCCGACCGGCTGGAAGTTCTTCGGCAACCTGCTCGATGCCGGGCGGATCACGCTCTGCGGCGAGGAGAGTGCCGGCACCGGCTCGAACCACGTGCGCGAGAAGGACGGGCTGTGGGCGGTGCTGCTCTGGCTCAACCTGCTCGCCGCGACGGGCAAGCGCGCCGACCAGGTGGTGCACGACCACTGGGCTCGTTACGGCCGCGACTACTACGCCCGCCACGACTACGAAGAGGTGGAGAGCGCCGCCGCCGAGGGGCTGATGGGCGCGTTGCGCGAGAAGCTGGCCGGGCTGCCGGGGCAGCGCATCGGCGAACTGACCGTCGAGGCGGCGGACGACTTCGCCTATACCGATCCGGTCGACGGCTCGGTGACGACGCGCCAGGGCGTGCGGATCCTGTTTCGCGAGGATGCCCGGGTGGTGTTCCGCCTGTCGGGCACCGGCACGGTCGGGGCGACCCTGCGGGTCTATCTCGAGCGCTTCTCGAAGGACCGGCTCGACGCCCCGACCGCCGAGATGCTGGCCCCCGTCGTGGCTGCCGCCGAGGCGGTCGCCGGGATCGTGCAGCATACTGGGCGGACCGAGCCGTCGGTGGTGACGTAGGGGCGGCGCTGGTTCTCTCCTCTCTCCGCGGGCGGGGAGAGGAGAAAGCCCTCGCCTCTCCCCGTCGCCCTGCCCCTACTCCGCCGCCGCGAGCGCCGGCCGCGTCTCCGCCACCCCGTCCAGCGCTGCGGGCCGCGGGCCGCCGGTCGCCCAGTCGAGCAGCTCCACCGTGTGGACGATCGGGATGGCGGTGCCCTTCCCGATCTGCGTCGCGCAGCCGATATTGCCGGTGGCGATCACGTCGGGCCGGACGCGCTCGATATTGGCGACCTTGCGGGCGCGTAAGTGCGCGGCTAGCTCCGGCTGCAGGATGTTGTAGGTGCCGGCCGAGCCGCAGCAGATATGGCCCTCGGGCACGTCCTTCACGGTGAAGCCGGCCCGCGCCAGCAGCGCCTTCGGCTCGGTGCGCAATCCTTGCCCGTGCTGCATCGAGCAGGCGGAGTGGTAGGCGACGACGAGGTCGGTCTCGACCACCGGCTCGGACAGGCCGAGGCCGGTCACGTATTCGGTGACGTCGCGGGCGATGCCCGCGACCCGCGCGGCCTTCGCCGCGTAGGCCGGGTCGTCGCGGAACATGAAGCCGTAATCCTTGATCGTGGTGCCGCAGCCCGAGGCCGTGACCACGATCGCATCCAGCCCCTCGCCGTCCATCTCGGCGATCCAGGCATCGATGGTGCGCTTGGCGAGCGCGTGCGACGACTCCTCGTGGCCCATATGGTGGGTGAGCGCGCCGCAGCAGCCCTCGCCCCTGGCCTGCACCACCTCGACACCGTGGCGGTTGAGGAGCCGGATCGCCGCCTCGTTGAAGTCCGGCCGCAGCACGCTCTGGGCGCAGCCGCGCAGCAACGCCACCCGGCCGCGGCGCGGGCCAGCGGGCGGGAAGCGGCCGGGCTTGTCCTGCGCCGAGCGGGTCGGCAGCGCGGCGGGGGCGAGGTCGAGCATCGCGGCGAGCCGATTGCCGATCTTCGGCATCCTCGACGCGATCCCCCGGAACGGCCGGCCGAGGGTGGCGCCGAGGAGCGCCAGGCGGAAGCGGTTCGGGTAGGGCAGCACGCGGGCCAGCACCGCTCTCAGGAAACGGTCCTCCACCGGGCGCGCATAGGTCTTCTCGATATGGGCGCGGGCATGGTCGACGAGGTGCATGTAATGCACCCCCGACGGGCAGGTCGTCATGCAGGACAGGCAGGACAGGCAGCGGTCGACGTGCTTGACCACCTCCGGGCTCGCCGGCTTGCCCCCCTCCAGCATGTCCTTGATCAGGTAGATCCGCCCGCGCGGCGAATCGAGCTCGTCGCCGAGCAGCAGGTAGGTCGGGCAGGTGGCGGTGCAGAAGCCGCAATGCACGCAGGTGCGCAGGATCTTCTCCGAGGCCGCCATGGCCGGGTCGGCGAGCTGCGCGAGGGTGAAGCTGGTCTGCACGGCGATTCCTCGGGGCGGGTCCTTGGGGGGCGATTCTTCAGCGCCTTCGCGTCCCGTATCTAGATCATTTTCAAGGTGGCGGGAGCGGCTTTCCGGGCCGCCTCCCGCGCACGGTGCCGCATGACATCTCAGGCGCTGCCGATCGCGACGCCGGCGAGCAGCACCAGGACGCCGCCCAGCACCACCTGGAGGGCGGCGCGCCAGAACGGCGTCTCCATGTAGCGGGTGCGGATCGCCGAGATGGCGAGGAGTTCCACCGCCACCACCAGGGCGGCGAGCAAAGTCGCGATCGCGAAGGCGTTGGTCCAGGAATCCGGCACCAGGTAGGGCAGCGTGTGGCCGAGGCCCCCGACCGTCGTCATGATCCCGCAGACGAGGCCGCGCAGCCAGGGCGAGCCGCGGCCGGTGATGCTGCCGTCGTCGGACAGGGCCTCGGTGAACCCCATGCTGATCCCGGCGCCGATCGAGGCGGCGAGGCCGACGAGGAAGGTCTGCCCATTGTTGTGGGTGGCGAAGGCGGCGGCAAAGAGCGGCGCCAGCGTCGAGACCGAGCCGTCGATCAGCCCGGCGAGGCCGGGCTGGACGTAGCGCAGCACGAACAGCCGGTGGGCGGCCTTCGCCTCGGCGGCGGCGGCGTTCCCGGTCTCCTGCTCGGCACTGAGCGCCTCGGCCCGGCGGCCGTGGCCGCGCTCGATCTCGGCGAGGCGGGTGAAGAGTTGGCGCACCCCGAGATCCCGGGTGAGCGTGGCCGCCCGCTCGTAGAAGCCGGCGGCCTGCGCCTCCATTGCCTCCGTCTCCCGCCGCATCCGGCCGGCATCGAGCCCCTGCCACCAGAACGGACGGCGGCGCGGGAAGCCGCGCACGTCTTCGCGCCGCAGCGGCGGCAGGTGCTCGCCGAAGCGCGCGCGATAGGCCGCGTAGAGGTCGTCGCGGTGGCCCCGCTCCTCGTCGGCCATCGCCTCGAACAGACCGGCGGAGCCCGGCAGGTCGGCCCGCAGGCTCTCGGCGAAGCTGCGGTAGATGCGGGAATCCTCCTCCTCGCTGGCGATGGCGAGGGCCAGCACCTCGCGCTCGGTGAGATCGGTCAGGGCTTTCATGCGTGCGATCCTGTTTGGAATGGCTCCAATCTATAGATTGGAGCCATTCCAAACAAGGCTTTCGTGAATCCCGGTCTCGCTCTGGCTTGCAGGTTGCGCGCGGCCCTGTTCGACGAGCCAGCGCAGGTTCGCCACTCTCGCCTGCCGACAACCCCAGCCCGATCTCGGCCAGGACGCTACCGTCACGCCGTATCGCCGATCGGCGTCACGGAGAGCTTCAGGCCGAACGACTTCAAGACGTCGAGAACCGTCGCGAGCTGCGGATTGCCCTTGTCGGAAAGGCCCCGATAGAGGGCCTCCCGCGCGAGACCCGTATCCTTCGCGACCTGCGACATGCCCTTGGCCCTCGCAACATCGCCGAGAGCTGCCGCGATCGTCGCGGGGTCGCCATCGTCGAACACGGCATCAAGGTATTCGGCGACCCTCTCCGGTGTCGTGAGAAAGTCGGCTGCGTCCCAGGGGGTGATTTTCGCCGTCATCTTGCAAGCTCCTTCGCCCGTTGGATGTCCTTCGCCTGGCTCGATTTATCGCCTCGCAGACGAGAAGGATGATGGTTCTTCCTCTCTGCGTGAAATAGATTCGATATCCGGGGCCGTAATCGATCCGTAATTCGCTGACGCCCTCACCGATCGGCTTCACGTCGCCGAGATGGCCCGTCGAGAGTCGGCGAAGCCGAGCCGTGATCCGTGCCTGGGCGCGAATATCGCGAAGCCGGTCGAACCAGGCCGTGAAGGTATCGGTCTGCTGGATCTCGAACATGCCAATCTGTAACCTGCAGGTCACGGTTCTCCAAGTACGCATCGAGGCTCCCGGCCTGGACGGGAAGCTCACCATCGCTCCCCACGGGTGCGGTGCCGCACGCCCCGTCACGCCTCCACAACCTGACGGCGGTTGCCTCGCGGGCCCGAACGGAGCATGACGGCGCCCGGATTCGCGGGGCCCGCGCCGGACCGGATTCCCCGCATCTCCCCTGAAGCGTTCCCCTCCACGAAGTGGCCGAATGAGCGTCGTCACCCGCATCGCCCGCAGCCGGGCGGCCCAGGAGAGCCTCGGCTTCCTCGGCGCGAGCTACCTGAAGCTGGTGCGCCGCACGAACCGCTTCAGCCTCGATCCGCCCGATGCCTACGAGTGGCTGACGCCGCTGCGGCCGTTCATCGCCGCGATGTGGCACGGCCAGCACCTGATGGTTCCGTTCGTCCGCCGGCCCGGGGATCGGGTCGCCACCATGGTGTCGCGCTCCGTCGATGGCGGCGTGAACACCGCGGTGCTGGAGCGCTTCGGGGTCCGGGTGATGCGCGGCTCGGGCGCGCGGCGCGCGAGCGACGTCTGGGCCAAGGGGGGGATTCAGGCCCTGCGCGGCTGCCTCAAGGCGCTGGAGGACGGCGAATCGGTGGCGTTCAGCGCCGACGTGCCGAAGGTGTCGCGGCGCTGCGGCGAGGGCATCGTGATGCTGGCGCGGCTCTCCGGCCGGCCTGTGGTGCCGACCGCCGTCGTCACGAGCCGCTACCTGCAATTCGACAGCTGGGACCGGGCGAGCCTCGGCCTGCCCTTCGGCCGCGGCGTGATGGCCTTCGGCGAGCCGATCATGGTCGCCCGCGACCTCGACGCCGCCGGGATCGAGGCGGCGCGCCTGCGCATCGAGACCGACCTCAACGCGGTGCATGCCCGCGCCTTCGCGCAGGTCGGCCGGATCGACCCGGTGCATACCCGCAAAGAGGCCCCCGCCCGATGAGGCGCCAGGATGTGCCGGCGCTGCTGCGCGCCTATCATTACGGCCTGATCGCCGGCGAGCCGGCGCTCGCGGGCCTGCTCGCCTGGCGGCGCCGGCGCGGCAAGGAGGATCCGGTGCGCCTGCCCGAGCGCACCGGGCGGCCCGGCAAGCCGCGGCCGGCCGGGCCCCTCGTCTGGGCCCACGGCGCCAGCATCGGCGAGGCCCTGTCGCTCATCGGCCTCGTCGAGCGCCTGACCCGGCGCGGCTTCTCCGTGCTCGTCACCTCCGGCACCCGCACCTCGGCCGAACTCCTGGCGCGGCGGCTGCCGCGGGGCGCGCTGCACCAGTTCGCGCCCCTCGACGCGCCGCGCTACCTCGCCCGCTTCCTCGACCATTGGCGGCCGGACCTGGCGCTGGTCGCCGAATCGGAGCTCTGGCCCAACACCATCCTGGCCCTGCACGAGCGCGAGGTGCCGCTGATCCTGGTCAACGGGCGGATGTCCGAGCGCTCGGCCCGCGGCTGGGCCCGCACCCCGGCGGTGGCGCGCGCCATCCTGTCGCGCGTCGCGCTCTGCCTCGCCCAGAGCCAGGAGGAGGCCGAGCGGTTCGCGCGGCTCGGCGCCCCCCGGGTCGAGCCCGGCGGCAACCTGAAATTCGACGCCGGACCGCCCCCGGCGGATCCCGAGCAGCTGCGCCAGCTCGGCGGGGTGATCGCCGGGCGCCCGGTCTGGCTCGCCGCCTCGACCCATCCGGGCGAGGAGGCCGCCGCCACCGCGGCCCACCGGGCGCTGGCCCGGCGCTACCCCGACCTCCTCACCATCGTGGTGCCGCGCCACCCCGACCGTGGTCCGGCGGTCGCCGCCGACGCGGCGTCGGCGGGCCTGCGCGTCGGGCGCCGCGCGGCCGGCGGCCAGCCGCACGACAAGGTCGATCTCTACGTCGCCGACACGGTGGGCGAGCTCGGCCTGTTCTACCGCCTGTGCCCGCTGGTCTTCGTCGGCGGGTCGCTCGCCCGCCACGGCGGGCAGAACCCGATCGAGCCGGCCCGCCTCGGCGCCGCGATCCTGTCCGGGCCGCACGTGCGCAACTTCGCTCAGGTCTACGGCGCGCTCGAGCGCGCCGGCGGCGCCCGGATCGTGCGCGACGGACAGGAGCTGACGGCGGCGGTCGGCCAGCTCCTCGCCGATCCGGCCGCCCGCCGGGCGATGGCGCAGGCCGGCGCCGCGGCGATCGAGGGCGCCGGCGGCGCCACCGACCGGGCGATGGCGGCGATCGAACCCTTCATCTGCCAGCTGAAGATCGCCGGGCGGTTCGCCTCGTGATCCGGGCGCCGGGCTTCTGGTGGCGGGACGACCCGACTCCGGCGGCCCGGCTGCTCGCGCCCCTCGGGGCCGTCTACGGCGCCCTCGCCGCCCGCCGGATGGCGCGGGCCGGCGCCGAGGCGCCCTGCCCGGTGGTCTGCATCGGCAACTTCACCCTCGGCGGCGCCGGCAAGACGCCGACGGCCCTGGCGGTGGCCGGCCTACTCGGCGATCTCGGCCGGCGCCCGGTCTTCCTGAGCCGGGGCTATGGCGGGCGCCTGGCCGGACCGGTGCGGGTCGAGCCTACGCGCCACGGGGCGGCGGAGGTCGGCGACGAGCCGTTGCTGCTGGCCCGCGCCGCCCCGGCGATCGTGGCCCGCGACCGGGTGGCGGGGGCGCAGGCCTGCCGCGCGGCCGGCGCCGACATCATCGTGATGGATGACGGGCTGCAGAACCCGAGCCTCGCCAAGACTTTCGTGATCGCGGTGGTCGACGGCGCGGTCGGCCTCGGCAACGGGCGGGTCTTTCCGGCCGGCCCGCTGCGGGCGCCGGCGGCCGTGCAGTGGCCGCGTGTTCACGCCGCCCTGGTGATCGGCGAGGGCGCGCCCGGCGCCCGGGTACTGGTGGAGGCGAGGGCGCGCGGGTTGCCGGCGCTGCGCGGCCGGCTCGTGCCGGATCCGGCCGTCGCCGCGTCCTTGCGCGGGCGCCCGGTCCTGGCTTTCGCGGGGATCGGAAGGCCGGAAAAATTCTTCGCGACTTTGCGCGAGGTCGGGGCGGATCTGCGCGAGACCCGCGCCTTCCCGGACCATCACGCCTTCACGGCGGCCGAGGCCGAGGCGCTGGCGGCGGAGGCCTCGCGCCGGAACCTCCTGCTGGTGACGACCGAGAAGGACCGGGTGCGCCTGCCCCCCGCGCTGCCGGTGGCGACGCTGCCGGTGGGGCTGGCGCTCGAGGAGCCCGAAGCGCTCTGCGCCCTCCTACGCGGACTTTGACGAGTCGCGCAGGCGCACCATCACGGCGTCGGGATCGGCATAGGCCTCCTGGCGCTCGACGCTCCAGTAGCGCAGGGCGTCGAGGGGGATCTCGACCCCGGTCACCGCGCAGCGCACGAAGCGGCCGGGCCGCACCACCCGCAGGTTGCTGTCGCCATACTCCACGACGGCCTCGCCGGACCCGCCGCGCTCGAACCGTCCGAGCATCGGAAAATTCCTCTTGGTGGAAAGAAAGCGGGTGTAGGGCGCGCGGGGCGGCTTGTCGACGGGCTCGACGGCGGGCGTCCGGCCGGCCATGATCCGGCGCGTCCGTAACGGTCACCGGGACGAGGATGGATCCGACCGACACCCTGCTCTCCGCCGCGCGCGCGGCCCAGGCGCGGGCCCACGCGCCCTATTCGCGGTTTCGCGTCGGCGCCGCGATCCGCGACGAGGCGGGGGCGGTGCATGCCGGCTGCAACGTCGAGAACGCCGCCTATCCGGTCGGCACCTGCGCCGAGGCCGGTGCCATCGCCACGATGATCGCGCAGGGTGGCCGGCGCATCGCGGCGATCCTGGTGCTCGGCGACGGCGAGGCTTTGGTCACTCCCTGCGGCGCCTGCCGCCAGCGCATCCGCGAATTCGCCGCCCCCGACACCCCGATCCACGTCGCCGGGCCGCTCGGTGTGCGAAAGACCTTCACCCTGGACGAGTTGCTGCCCGCCTCCTTCGGCCCGGACAACCTCGCGTGAGCGCCCCGTCCGACGATCCCCGTGTCGCCGAGGCCGCCGGTTTCCTGCGGGCGCGCGGCATTGACGGCGGTTTCGCGCTCGCCCTCGTCACCGGCACCGGGCTCGGGCCGCTGGCGGAGCGGGTCGAGGAGCCGGTCGCCATACCCTACGGCGAGATCCCGCATTTCCCGGCCTCCGGCGTCTCGGGCCATGCCGGGCGGCTGGTGGCGGGGCGCCTCGGCGGGCGCCGGGTGCTGCTGTTCCAGGGCCGGGCCCACCCCTACGAGCACGGCCAGGCGGATGCGATGCGGGTGCCGGTCGGCGTGGTGGCGGCGCTCGGGGGGCCGCCGCTCCTCCTCACCAACGCCGCCGGCTCGCTCCTAGCCCAGGCCGGCCCCGGCCGCCTCGCGCTGATCACCGACCACATCAACCTGTCAGGGATGAACCCGCTCTACGGTGAGCCCTCCGACGCCCGCTTCGTGCCGATGGTCGAGGCCTATGACCCCGGCCTGCGGGCGGCGCTGAAGGCCGCGGCGACCGCGAGCGGCATAGCCTTGCACGAGGGGGTCTATGCCTGGTTCTCGGGTCCGAGCTTCGAGACCCCGGCGGAGATCCGCATGGCGAAGGGTCTCGGCGCCGACCTCGTCGGCATGTCGACGGTGCCGGAGGTGATCCTCGCCCGCTTCTTCGGCCTCCGGGTCGCGGCGCTCTCGCTGGTCACAAACTACGCCGCGGGCTTCGCCGACGGTGCCCCGCACCACGCCGAGACCAAGCGGGTGGCGGCGCAGGCCGCGGAGGATGTCGGGCGGCTCGTGACCGCTCTGCTCTCCGGCGACTTCTGATCCCTTTCCACGGAACCCTCCCATGACGCTGCTGCCGCAGGAACTGATCCGCCTCAAGCGCGACGGCCATGCGCTGCCGCCGGAGGCGATCGAGGCCTTCATCCTCGGCCTGACCGAGGGGCGGGTCACCGAGGGGCAGGCGGCGGCCTTCGCGATGGCGGTGTTCTTCCGCGGCCTGTCGCTGCCGGAGCGGGTGGCGCTGACCCGGGCGATGATGCGCTCGGGCACGGTGCTGACCTGGGACCTGCCCGGCCCGGTCGTCGACAAGCACTCGACCGGCGGCGTCGGCGACACGGTGAGCCTCCCCCTCGCCCCGATGGTCGCAGCCTGCGGCGGCTTCGTGCCGATGATCGCCGGCCGCGGCCTCGGGCATACCGGCGGCACCCTCGACAAGCTCGACAGCATCCCGGGCTATGTCTCGCAGCCGGACGTCGACCTGTTCCGGCGCGTCACCCGCGCGGTCGGCTGCGCGGTGATCGGCCAGACCCCGGACCTCGCCCCCGCCGACCGGCGGCTCTACGCCATCCGGGACGTCACCGGGACGGTGGAATCGCTCGACCTGATCACCGCCTCGATCCTGGCGAAGAAGCTCGCGGCCGGCCTTCAGGGCCTCGTCATGGACGTGAAGGCGGGATCGGGCGCCTTCATGGCCCGCACCGACGAGGCTTACGGCCTCGCCGAGAGCCTGGTCACGGTGGCGAACGGCGCCGGCGTGCCGACCCGCGCCCTCCTCACCGACATGGACCAGCCGCTCGCCTCCGTCGCCGGCAACGCCGCCGAGGTGGCCTACGCCATCGACTACCTGACCGGCCGCCGGCGCGAGGCGCGCTTCCACGCCGTCACCCTGGCGCTCGGCGCCGAGATGCTGGTCCTCGGAGGCTTGAGCCCCGACGTCACCGAGGCCACCGCGCGCCTGGAGAAGAGCCTGGCCTCGGGCCGGGCCGCCGAGACCTTCTCGCGCATGGTGGCGGCGCTCGGCGGACCGATCGACCTCGTGGCGCATCCCGAGCGCCACCTGGCCGCCGCGCCCGTGACGCGCCCGGTCGTCCCGCCTCAGGAAGGCCGGGTCGCCGCCATCGCCACGCGGGCGATCGGCGTCGCGGTGATCGGGCTCGGCGGTGGCCGGACCCGCCCGGAGGACAATATCGACCACGCCGTCGGCGTCACCGACCTCGCGCCGGTCGGCGCCGAGGTCGGGCCGGACCGGCCGCTCGCGGTGGTGCATGCCCGCAGCGAGGCGGCGGCCGCGCGGGCGGAAGCCGAGATCGTGGCGGCTTATCAGGTCGGGTCGGAGGTGGTGGCGGAGCGGAAGGTGGTTCTGGGGCGGGTCGAGTAGGATTTTTCCTCTCGCTGTGCCGACATGCGAGGGTTTATCCTTTCCTATCCACGACCTCATCCTGAGGTGCCGCGTAGCGGCCTCGAAGGAGGCCTCCAGAAGTCGCAGCGGTTCCTGGAGGCCTCCTTCGAGGCCGCTACGCGGCACCTCAGGATGAGGTCGTGGATAGGACAAGCAGAGTCCCTGCGTTGGGCGGACCCTGCGGCACTTCCGGGTTCACGATGAAGCCCAAGCGATCCCCCAAACACCAAGAAGGCGCCTGAGGGGCGCTTGTCCCGCCCCTGGCGCCTTGCTGGACACATCGAGTGCGTCGCCCCGGCGGACCGGGGCGGAGCGATCAGCAGAAGTACTGGCCGATCTGGCGCTCGAGATCGTCGGTGATGCGGCCGCCGCGGGTCTCGACGAACTCGCCGATGCGCTGCTCCTGGCGGCGCTGGTTGGCGGCGTGGACCGAGCGGACGATGCGGCTGACGAGGGTGAGGATGCCGGGCTCCACGGCGGAGCGCTCCTCGACCGGGGCGAGCAGAGAGTGAGTGATGACCGCGAGCATGGGGATCTCCTGTGAGATTGCGCGCGGGCGTTTCCGATGTTCTTGTTGCAACGCAATATGGACGCTGCCGCGCTGCACACAAGCGTCACGGGTGCAGCGGCGCCATGCGCATCCGACATGCCGCGGCCTGCGGCCCGGTTAACCTGGCGGTTACGCTTCGGTGTTTGGGGCCAACGGGTTGACCGGGGTTGACCCCAGGAACCCGACGCGTCAATCACCCGGTCGCGTGCCCCGTCGCCCGCGCGTCATGCTGGCCTGCTAGGCGAGCCGACCGGCCCGGGGGACTCGCCCCCGTGGGCGGGGCCCATCGCTAACCACATGTCCGGAGACCTTGAGCGCCATGACCGACTGGCCCGTCCACGGCCGCATCAGCGGCCCCATCGTGATGATCGGCTTCGGCTCGATCGGCCGGGGCACCCTGCCCCTGATCGAGCGCCACTTCACCTACGACAAGGCCCGGTTCACGGTGGTGGAGCCGTCGGACGCCCACAAGGCGCTCGCCGACAAGCACGGCCTGCGCTTCGAGCAGGTCGCGCTGACGAAGGACAACTATCGCGAGGTCCTGACGCCCCTGCTCACAGAGGGCGGCGGCCAGGGCTTCTGCGTCAACCTCTCGGTCGATACCTCGTCGCGGGACATCATGGAGCTGTGCCGCGAGATCGGCGCACTCTACATCGACACCGTCGCCGAGCCGTGGCCGGGCTTCTACTTCGACAAGAATGCCGGCCCCGCCGACCGCACCAACTACGCGCTCCGCGAGCAGATCCTCGACGCCCGCCGCCGCAAGCCCGGCGGCCCGACCGCGGTGTCGTGCTGCGGCGCCAATCCCGGCATGGTGTCATGGTTCGTCAAGCAGGCGCTCCTCAACGTCGCGAGCGACCTCGGCCTGCAGACGCCCGAGCCGAAGACCCGCGACGAGTGGGCCGCGCTGATGCGCGAGACCGGCGTAAAGGGCATCCACATCGCCGAGCGCGACACCCAGCGCGCCAAGTCGGAGAAGCCGCAGGGCGTCTTCGTCAACACCTGGTCGGTCGAGGGCTTTGTCTCCGAGGGCAACCAGCCGGCCGAGCTCGGCTGGGGCACCCACGAGACCTGGATGCCGGAGAACGGCCGCACGCTCCCGAACGATGCGCCGGCGATCTACCTGCTCCAGCCCGGCGCCGACACCCGCGTGCGCTCCTGGACCCCGACCGCGCAGGCGCAGTTCGGCTTCCTGGTGACGCATAACGAGGCGATCTCGATCGCCGACTACTACACGGTGCGCCAGGAGGGTAAGGCGGTCTACCGGCCGACCTGCCACTACGCCTACCATCCCTGCAACGAGGCGGTGCTCTCGCTGCACGAGATGTGGGGCCAGGCCGGCAAGGTGCAGGAGAAGCAGCACATCCTCGACGAGAACGAGATCGTCGACGGCATCGACGAGCTCGGCGTGCTGCTCTACGGCCACGGCAAGAACGCCTACTGGTACGGCTCGCAGCTCTCCATCGAGGAGACCCGGGCAATCGCCCCCTACCAGAATGCCACCGGCCTCCAGGTGACCTCCGCCGTGCTCGCCGGCATGGTCTGGGCGATCGAGAACCCTGAGGCCGGCATCGTCGAGGCCGACGAGATCGATTTCCGCCGCTGCCTCGAGGTGCAGACGCCGTATCTCGGTCCCGTGATCGGGGTCTACACCGACTGGACGCCGCTCTCGGGCCGCCCGGGCCTCTTCCCGGAGGACATCGACGAGAGCGACCCCTGGCAGTTCCGCAACGTGCTGGTGCACGGCGCGTAACGCGCAAGTTCGAGGCACCGCGCCCCTTGTTCGGGCGCGGTGCCTCACCGCCGCGGGCTGTCGCCCGTCCCCGCCCGGTGCTACGATCGGGGCGGTGACAGGGAGCCGTCATGTCGCTCGCGCTGCGGCGCGCCCCGCGGATGCGGGTCGCCGAATTTCTGGAAGTGATTCGCGACCGCCCTGACGAGGAGCGCTGGGAGCTTCTCGACGGCGAGGCGGTGCTGGCACAGCCTCCGTTCGAGCGCCACCAGCTCATCGTGACGAACCTCGCCATGGCGCTGTACCCGCTTGCGAAGGCGCGCGGCGGACGATCGCTGATCGGGTTCGGGCTCCTCAACGACGAGATCGACGATTGCGCGCCGGTCGCCGACGTGGTCGTGCGCTGCGGCCCGCTCCTGCCCGGCGGCCATGCCCGCGATCCGATCGTCGTCGCCGAGGTGCTGTCGCCCGCGACCCTGCACGTCGACCGGGGTCGCAAGGTCGAATTCTACCAAAGCCTTCAGACCCTCCGCGCCTACCTGATCGTCTATCAGGACGAAGCCCGGGTCGAGGTCTGGCCGCGCGGTGACGGTCCGGACTGGTCCTTGCGCGTTCTCGGCCGAAACGACGCGATTCCGCTTCCCGATCTCGGCGGCGAGGTTCCGGTCGCCGCCCTCTATCACGGCATCCCCCTCTGATTCCCGAGCCGCCCTTGCCCCATTTCGACGAATTCTACGCCAACAAGCTGCGCGGCTCCCTCGGGGTGACCGACGCCGAATCGGTGCTCGACCTGCGCGGCGCCCCCCGGCCGCAGGCCGAGGCTTCGCTCGCCGAAATGCTGGAACGCAGCCGCTTCGCCAAGGGCAAGACCGTGGCGGTGCGGCTCGACGGACCGGTGCCCGGCGGGGGCGAGACCCTGTTCCAGCCGGTCGGCCGCCAGCTCCTCGACGCCAAGCGCCGCGGCTGGGTCGAGCGGCTCCAGACCCTGCCGTCGCAGGACGGCCTCGGCTTCTACGTCGCGTTGGCCGGGCGGCCCGACAAGACGCCCGAGGCGCGCTGAGACAATGGCTCCGCCCTCCGCCGCGAACCCGGCCGACCTGCCCGCCACCGAACTCCTGCGCCTCTACGCCGGCCGCGCCCTCTCGCCGGTCGCGGTGACGGAGGCCGTGATCGCCCGCGCCGAGGCCGCCGAGCCGCACCTGCACGCGCTCTACGCCTTCGCGCCGGAGGCGGCGCTGGCCGCCGCCCGCGCCTCCGAGACACGGTGGATGAGGGGCGAGGCCCTGCCCCTCGACGGGGTGCCGGTCACCATCAAGGAGAACATCGCCGTCGAGGGCGTGCCGATGCCGCTCGGCACCGCCGCCCGGGACGACGTGCCCCCGAGCCCGCGCGACGCGCCCGCCACCGCCCGCCTGCGCGAGGACGGGGCGGTGATCGTCGCCTGCACCACCATGCCGGATTACGGCATGCTGTCCTCGGGGCTCTCCAGCTTCCATCCCCTCACCCGCAACCCGTGGGACCTGACCAAGGGCCCGGGCGGCTCCTCGGCCGGTTCGGGCGCGGCGGCGGCTGCCGGCTACGGGCCGATCCATCTCGGCACCGATATCGGCGGCTCGATCCGGCTGCCCGCGTCCTGGTGCGGGGTCGTCGGCCTGAAACCCAGCCACGGACGAGTGCCCCTCGACAACGCGTTCTACGGCCGCTGCGCCGGCCCCCTCACCCGCAGCGTCGCCGACGCGGTCCTGGCGATGCACAGCATCAGCCGTCCGGACGACCGCGACCCGACCGGCCTGCCGCCGGCCGACCTGCCCTGGCTCGATCTCGACGGGCTGGAACTGACGGGTCTGCGCCTCGGGCTGGTGATGGAGAGCGGGGCGGGCCTTCCCCTCGATCCGGGGAACCGAGCGGTGGTGGAGCAGGCGGTGCGGCTTCTCGCCGAGGCCGGCGCGGTCATCGAGCCGGTCCCGGCCTTCCTCACCCAAGGCATGCTCGACGGGCTCGACCTGTTCTGGCGCCAGCGCGCCTCCCTCGACATCGAGGCCCTGGACGAGGCCCGCCGCGCCCGGGTGCTGCCCTTCATCCGCGACTGGGCGGCGGGCGGCCGGAACTTGAGCGGTGCCGCGGTCTTCCACGGCATGGGCCAGATGGCGGCGATGCGCGACGCCGCGCTCGCGGCGATCCGGCCGTTCGATTTCCTGGTCGGCCCGGTCTCGCCGAACCCGCCCTTCCCGGCCGAGCACGCCTCGCCGACCAACGATCCGGCCCGGGCGATGGCCCACATCGCCTACACGGTGCCGTTCAACATGTCGGAGCAGCCGGCGATCTCGGTCCCGGCGGGGTTCACGCCGGAGGGGTTGCCGGTGGGGTTACAGATCGTCGGCAAGCGCTTCGACGATATCGGGGTGCTGCGACTGGCGCGGGCGTTCGAAAAGATCCGGCCGGCGTTGAGGCCGTGGCCGGTGGTGGCCTGACCAGAACCAGACGGCTTCCGCAAGTCTTGTTCAAAGAGAGATCAGGCACCGCGTCCCATCTATTGCGGGTGCGGGTCGTCCGCGGGGAGAGGGGAAAGCCCGCGTTTTGCCGATACAGGAGTAAAGCGAGCGCCGGTTGCATTACGCCACTTCCCCCTTCAACCGTGCCAACGCCCGCTCCCGCCCGATCAGCGGCAGCAGGCCAGCGAGGTCCGGGCCGTGGTCGAGGCCGGTGAGCGCGAGGCGCAAGGGCAGGAACAGCGCCTTGCCCTTGAGGCCGGTGGCGGCGCGTACCGCCTCCGTCACCCGCTTCCAGGTGCCGGCATCCCACGGCTCCGGCGGCAGCGCCTCGCGGGCCACCGCGAAAAGGTCCGGCGTCTCGCCGGTCACCGGGGTCACCGGGCCCTGCACCACCCGCCACCATTCGGCGGCGTCCGACACCCGGGTCAGGTTCGCCCGCACGACCTCCCAGAACGCTTGCCCCTTCTCCGGCGCGACGCCGGCCGCCGCCAGGCGCTCGGCCACCGCCGCGTAGGGCAGCCCGTGGACGACGCGGGCGTTGAGACCGTCGAGCTCGTGCTCGTCGAACTTCGCCGGGGCCCGCGAGACGTGGGCGAGGTCGACGAGCGCGGCCAGTTCGTCGAGATCGGCCACCGGCCGCACCGCCTCGGCCGAGCCGGTCAGCACCGCCAGAGCCGCGACGGCCATCGGCTCGTAGCCGGACTCGCGCAAGCCCCGCAGGGAGAGGTGGCCGAGGCGCTTCGAAAGCCCCTCGCCGCTCGCCGTGGTGAGCAGGTTGTGGTGGGCGAAGACCGGCACCGGGGCGCCGAGCGCGGAAAAGATCTGGATCTGGACCGCCGTGTTGGTGACGTGGTCCTCGCCGCGGATCACGTGGGTCACGCCGGTCTCGGCGTCGTCGACTACGGAGGGCAGGGTGTATAGGTAGCTGCCGTCCTCGCGGATCAGCACCGGGTCGGACAGGCTGTCGGCCTCGACGTGGCAAGGCCCGCGCACAAGGTCGTCCCAGGTCACGGTGCCGGGATCGAGGCGGAAGCGCCAGTGCGGCCGGCGCCCTTCGGCCTCGAAGGCGGCGCGCTCCTCCGGCGTGAGCTTCAGGGCGGCGCGGTCGTAGACCGGCGGCAAGCCGCGGCCGAGCTGGCGCCGGCGACGGCGCTCCAGCTCCTCGGCGGTCTCGTAGGCCGGGTAGAGCCGGCCAGCCGCCTTCAACCGCTCGGCGGCCGCGTCGTAGATCGCCAGGCGCTCGGACTGGCGAAAGGTCCCGTCCGGGACGATGCCGAGCCAGGCCAGATCCTCCCCGATCGCCGCGGCGAATTCAGGCGTCGAGCGCGCCGTGTCGGTGTCGTCGAGGCGCAGCCAGAACTGCCCGCCCGCCCGTCGGGCGAACAAGGCGTTGAACAGGGCCGGCCGGGCATTGCCGATATGGAGGAAGCCGGTGGGCGAGGGAGCGAAGCGAACGACGGGAGTCATGCCGGCTCTCGTAGAGCATCGGCCGAGCGGGGCGCAATCGCGCGGTGGCCGGACCGCCTGAGAGAGCTCGCGCTTGACAGACCTTGCCCCGGCCCGCATCGCGGGCCCGTGGCCTCCCTCTCCCCCCTTCTGCCCGCCGGCACCACGGCGTGGCTGATCACCGACGGCAAGGCTGGCGATCTCGCGCCCTGCCGCGGTCTCGCCGAGGCCCTGGGGGTGGCGGCCGACGAGCGCGTGATTGCGCCGCGCCCACCCTTCTCCTGGCTCGCGCCCCGCGGCCCGGCCGACCCGCGCGAGCAGGCGTTGACGCCTCCCTGGCCCGACCTCGCCATCGCCACCGGGCGCCGGGCGGTGCCGGCATTGCGCGCGGTCAAACGCCGCTCGGGCCGAAAAACCTTCACGGTGTTCCTGCGCGATCCGCGCATCGGCGCGCGCGCGGCCGACCTGATCTGGGTGCCGGCCCATGACGGCTTGCGCGCGCCCAACGTGATCGTGACCGACATCGGCCCGCACCCGGTCTCCCCCGCCCGCCTCGCCGCCGCGCGAAACGATCCCGATTCGCGGTTGTCCGGCCTGCCCTCCCCCCGCGCCGCGGTGCTGGTCGGCGGCGACAGCCGGCACGGGCGCTTTTCGGAGACGGACGCGTGCGCCCTGCTCGCCGGGCTGGAGCGCCTGGCCGGCGAGGCGAGCCTGATGATCACCACCTCGCGGCGCACGCCCGAACGCCTGCGGGCGGCGCTCGCAGACCTAGCCCGGCGCCGCGGCGGCTATTTCTGGGACGGCCGCGGCGAGAATCCGTACCTCGCGATGCTGGCGCTCGCCGACACGATCGTGGCGACGGCCGATTCGGCCAACATGGTGACCGAGGCCTGTGCCGCCGGCGTCCCGGTGCTGCTGTTCGAGCCGCAGAACGTCTATGCCCGCCACCGGCCGCTGTTCGAGGCCCTGAAACGGCACGGACCTGTGCATGTCTTCGACGGACGGGTTGAGTCGTTGCCGTCCAAGCCCTTAGACATGACACTCGCGATCGCGCAGGCTGTGGCGAATGCCTATATCGGGCATCGCGACGCGCTCGCCCGCCACCAGGCTCGTTAGAATCTGGCCGGCGGCAGCCCCGGAGATCCGTATGTCCACCACCAAGCAGGCTCCCCAGCACGAGAAGCTCGTGATCATCGGCTCCGGCCCCGCCGGGTACACCGCCGCGATCTACGCCGCCCGCGCCATGGTCGAGCCGCTGCTGATCTCGGGCTTCCAGCCCGGCGGCCAGCTGATGATCACCACCGACGTCGAGAACTACCCGGGCTTCGCCGACGCGATCCAGGGCCCGTGGCTGATGGAGCAGATGCGCTCCCAGGCCGAGCATGTCGGCACCCGGATCGTCTCGGAATACATCGCCAAGGTCGACCTCGTGCAGCGGCCGTTCCGGCTCGAGGCGGATTCCGGCGCGGTCTTCACCTGCGACGCGCTGATCATCGCCACCGGCGCCCAGGCCAAGTGGCTCGGCCTGCCCTCCGAGGCGAAGTTCCAGGGTTTCGGGGTCTCGGCCTGCGCCACCTGCGACGGATTCTTCTTCCGGGGCAAGGAGGTCGTGGTCGTCGGCGGCGGCAACACCGCGGTCGAGGAGGCGCTCTACCTCGCCAACCTCGCCTCCAAGGTCACGGTCGTGCACCGGCGCGACAGTTTCCGGGCCGAGCGCATCCTGCAGGAGCGCCTGTTCAAGCACCCGAACGTCGAGGTGGTGTGGAACCACGCGATCGAGGAGATCTGCGGCCGCGACAAGCCGTCCGCAGTCACCCATCTCCGCCTGCGCGACACCGTCACCGGTGCGATCAGCGAGCGCAAGGCCGACGGCGTGTTCATCGCTATCGGCCACCAGCCGGCGACCGCTGTGTTCGAGGGGCAATTGCCCTTCCGGGCCGGCGGCTACCTGGAAGTCACGCCCGGCACCGCCATGACGGCGATCCCCGGCGTCTTTGCGGCGGGCGACGTCACCGACGATGTCTATCGGCAGGCGATCACCGCCGCCGGGATGGGCTGCATGGCCGCCCTCGAGGCGGAGAAGTACCTGGCCAACCTGGCTGTCGGCGAAGAGCCGCGCCAGGCCGCGGCCGAGTAGGCGAGTTGTACCGGGGCCGGGGATGAGCCCCGGCCCCGGCCTTTGGCGTTCGCTCTGAACTCACCGGTCTTCCTGGCCGGCCGGGGCTCTGGCGCGGGGTTTGACGGCCGTGGACTGGGACAAGATCCGGATTTTCCTCAACGTCGCCGAAGCCGGCAGCTTCACCAAGGCGGGCGACGACATCGGGCTCAGCCAGTCGGCCGTCAGCCGCCAGATCAGCGCGCTGGAGCGCGAGCTGAAGGCGCCGCTGTTCCACCGCCACGCCCGCGGGCTGATCCTGACCGAGCAGGGCGACCTGCTGTTCCGGGCCGCCCGGGACATGAAGATGCGGCTCGAGACCACCCGGGCCCGCCTCGTCGAGACGAGCGAACGCCCGTCCGGCGACCTCAAGGTGACGACGACGGTGGGTCTCGGCACCGCCTGGCTCGCCCAGCGCATCGCCGAGTTCCTCGACCTGCACCCGGACGTGCGCGTCGAGCTGATCCTGACCAACGAGGAGCTCGACCTCGCGATGCGCGAGGCCGACGTCGCGATCCGCCTGCGCCGTCCGGCACAGCCGGACCTGATCCAGCGCCGGCTGTTCACCGTGCACTACCACGTCTTCGCCTCGCTCGAATACGTGAAGCGCTTCGGCGAACCGAAGACGATCGACGATCTCGACAAGCACCGCCTGGTCTCGTTCGGCGGCGACCAGCCCTCCTACCTGATGGCGACGCACTGGCTCTCCACCGTCGGCCGCGAGGGCCGCGAGCACCGCACGATCCACTTCACGGTCAACAACATCTCGGCGCTCCAGCTCGCGGTCGAGACCGGCGCCGGGATCGGCATCCTGCCGGATTACGTCGCCGACGGGAACGAGCAACTGGTGCAGGTCTTGCGCGACTACGAGATGCCGAACCTGGAGAGCTACCTCGTCTACGCCGAGGAGATGCGGACGGTGGCCCGCGTCCAGGCATTCCGGGACTTCCTGGTCGCGAAGGCGCAGCGCTGGACGTATTGAGGGGGCGACCGGGCGTGCGGGATCGAGTCCGGGCGCCGCCTTCTCTCCCACCCGCAACCTCATCCTGAGGTGCGAACGCAGTGAGCCTCGAAGGAGGCTTCCAGAGATCTCAGCGGGATCTGGAGGCCTCCTTCGAGGCCTCCGCTTCGCTCCGGCACCTCAGGATGAGGTCGCGGGTGGGAGAGAGGGTTTGCGAAGCCGTCGCGCCTCCCCTTCCCGCTTGCCTTTCCGCCCGCCGGCGCCATGCTCCCTCGGGCAGCCGCAAGGTCAGCCGAGAGGAGCCCCGATGACCGACGACGAGACCTTCATGGCGCGCGCCATCGCGCTGTCGGAGCAGACTGCCCTCGTCGAGAGCGCGGGCGGCGTCTTCGGCGCCGTGATCGTGCGCGACGGTGAGATCATCGGCGAAGGCGCCAACCGGGTCGTCGCCGAGAACGACCCGACCTGGCACGCCGAGATGGCGGCGATCCGCGACGCCTGCAGGAAGGAGGGCAGCTTCAAGCTGCCCGGCGCCACCCTCTACACCTCCGCCGAACCCTGCCCGATGTGCATGGCCGCGGCCTACTGGGCCGGCATCTCGCGGATCTTCTACGCCTCGACCAACGAGGACGCCCTGCGCCACGGCAATTTCGACGACAGCATGATCTACGAGGAGGTCCGCAAGCCGGCCGACCAGCGCAAGATCCCGATCCGCCAGATCATGCGCGCCGAGGCGATCGAGGTCTGGAAGCGCTACGAGGCCAAGGCCGACCGGGTGCCGTACTGAACGCAGAGGCTGATTGACCGTCGCATAAAGTCCATCCTGCGTGCACGTCGGCACCCCTCCCCGTCATCCCGGGGATCGTCGAAGACGAGAACCCGGGATCCACGATCGCTGACGCTGGAGACCAAGGCGGATCGCATCCCGCTCCATCCTGTCTCATCGGCGGTTACGGGTCCCAGCTTCCGCTGAGCGGCAGCGGGATGACGATAGAGGAACTTCGGCACCGTCGGAGCGTCGCACAGATCTGGCAACCCAAGCTTTCCCCGCACGTTGACGCCGAGGATAGTCAACACGCCGATCCGGCTCGCGAGCCCGAATCCTGGAAGGAGGTCCCCATGCGTCGCAAACCCTGTCTCGCCATCCTCCTGGCGGCTGCCCTCGCCCCGGCGCCGCTCCTCGCGCAAGCGGAGCCGCCGGCGCGGGATCCCGGGATCACCGGCTCGCTTAGGCCCGGCCACCCGCGACACCACCGGCGTCGGCCAGACCAAGCCGCCGGGCGCGGCGCTCGGCCCCGATGCCGGCCTGACGCCGGAACTGCAGCAGCGCGACCGCGAGATCCAGCGCCGGATCGACACCGGGATCTGCGACGGCTGCACCGAGTAGGCCCGGCACGGCCGATCCCGCGCATTAATCCGCTCTGCATTAGACGGAATGATCGGTTGCAGGTGCGGCGAGCCGACGCCTAAACCGGCGGCAACCGGCCCGGCCACCGCGCCTCGCGAAAGCCCGAACGGGCCACCAACACAACCGCCACAGGGAGAGCGCCATGAGCCAGCGGGTCGTCGAG
This sequence comes from Methylobacterium sp. EM32, assembly GCF_040593685.1. Taxonomy (NCBI): domain Bacteria; kingdom Pseudomonadati; phylum Pseudomonadota; class Alphaproteobacteria; order Hyphomicrobiales; family Methylobacteriaceae; genus Methylobacterium; species Methylobacterium sp. EM32. The sequence continues at coordinate 22,417 of NZ_JBEXZS010000068.1, forward strand.
GTCAGCCAGGATGCGCGCGCGCGGGCGCATATCGACGAGGCGAAGTATCAGGCCTGGTACGAGGCCTCGATCCGCGATCCGGAAGCCTTCTGGCGCGAGCACGGCAAGCGGATCGACTGGTTCACGCCCTACGCCAAGGTCAAGGAGACGACGTTCGGCCCCGGCGACGTCTCGATCAAGTGGTTCTCCGACGGCGTCACCAACGCCGCCCATAACTGCATCGACCGCCACCTCGCGACCCGCGGCGATCAGGTCGCGATCATCTGGGAAGGCGACGACCCGTCGGAATCGCGCCACATCACCTACCGCGAGTTGCACGCGGAGGTGTGCCGGATGGCCAACGTCCTGCGCAACCGCGGCGTCTCCAAGGGCGACCGGGTGACGATCTACCTGCCGATGATCCCCGAGGCCGCCTATGCGATGCTGGCCTGCGCCCGGCTCGGCGCGATCCACTCGGTGGTGTTCGGCGGCTTCTCGCCGGATTCGTTGGCCGGCCGCATCCAGGGCTGCGATTCGAAGCTCGTCATCACCGCCGACGAGGGCCTGCGCGGCGGCCGCAAGGTGCCGCTGAAGGCCAATGTCGACGCGGCGATCCAGCGCCTCCCCGCCGACAGCGTCGACCACGTCGTCGTGGTGCGCCGCACCGGCGGCGCCGTCGAGATGGATCCGGTCCGGGACGTCTATTACGACGCGGCGGCCGCCCAGGTCACCGACGAATGCCCGGTGACGCATGTCGAGGCCGAGCACCCGCTGTTCCTGCTCTACACCTCTGGCTCGACCGGCCAGCCGAAGGGCGTCGTCCACACCACCGGCGGCTACCTCGTCTACGCGTCGATGACGCATCAATACGTCTTTGACTATCACGAGGGCGACATCTACTGGTGCACCGCCGATGTCGGCTGGGTCACCGGGCACTCCTACATCCTGTACGGGCCGCTGGCGAACGGCGCCACGACGCTGATGTTCGAGGGCATCCCGACCTATCCGTCGATCTCGCGGTTCTGGGAGGTCGTCGACAAGCACAAGGTCAACATCTTCTACACCGCCCCGACCGCGATCCGCTCGCTGATGGGCGCCGGCGAGGGGCCGGTGAAGAAGACCTCGCGGTCGACCCTGCGGGTGCTGGGTTCGGTCGGCGAGCCGATCAACCCGGAAGCCTGGGAATGGTACTACCGGGTCGTCGGCGACGAGCGCTGCCCGATCGTCGACACCTGGTGGCAGACCGAGACCGGCGGCATCCTGATCACCCCGCTCCCCGGCGCCACGCCGCTCAAGCCCGGCTCGGCGACGCGGCCGTTCTTCGGCGTCAAGCCGGTGGTCGTGGACGGCGACAACGTCGTCCAGGACGGCGCCTGCGAGGGCAATCTCTGCATCGACGAGTCCTGGCCCGGCCAGATGCGCACCGTCTGGGGCGACCACGAGCGCTTCGTCCAGACCTACTTCTCGACCTTCCCGGGTCGCTACTTCTCCGGCGACGGCTGCCGGCGCGATGCGGACGGCTATTACTGGATCACCGGCCGGGTCGACGACGTCATCAACGTCTCGGGCCATCGGATGGGCACGGCGGAGGTCGAATCCTCGCTCGTCGCGCACCCGAAGGTCTCGGAGGCCGCGGTGGTGGGCTATCCCCACGACATCAAGGGCCAGGGCATCTACGCCTACGTCACCCTGATGCAGGGCGAGGAGCCCTCCGACGCGCTCCGCAAGGAACTGGTCGCCTGGGTGCGCAAGGATATCGGGCCGATCGCCTCGCCCGACCTGATCCAGTTCGCCCCCGGCCTGCCCAAGACCCGCTCCGGCAAGATCATGCGCCGCATCCTGCGCAAGATCGCCGAGGACGAGTTCTCCTCGCTCGGCGACACCTCGACGCTCGCCGAGCCGGCGGTGGTCGAGGACCTGATCGAGAACCGGCAGAACCGCCTCAAGTGACCAAGGCGCCGGGGCCCGGATCGGGCCCCGGCGATTTAATCCCGCGCGAGACGGTCGCGCGCATCAGACCTTCGTCGTAGTGAGAGGCGTCTAAGTCTCTTTGCGCTGGCATTCGCCGCGGAATCGGGTCATCCGCATTATTGCGCCGCAAAATGGCAATCGGCGCAAGCTCAGCCTGGCGTGAACAGGCACTCGAACAGACCGAAGCATCGGCTTCATCACCTCGTGTCGTTTTCGGCGCGCGGCGGAGCTGTGTCTGGTCACAGAAGCGAAACAAAGGGAGGCCCGCCGATGGCAGAGGCAGACACCGCACGGGTTCTGGCGAGCCCGAAATTCCGCCAACTCGTGGCCGAACGCACCCGCTTCGGCTGGGTCTTGTCCGGCGCGATGCTGGCGATCTACCTCGTCTTCATCATGCTGGTCGCCTTCGCGCACGGCCTGATGGCGGCGAAGATCGGCTCCGGCGTGACCTCGCTCGGCATCGCGCTCGGCCTCGTCGTCATCGTCGCGGCCTTCGTGCTCACGGGCATCTACGTCGCCCGGGCCAACGGCCGCTTCGACGACCTGACCCGCGACCTCAACCGGGAGCTCGGCCGATGACCGCGCGCCGCATCGTTCTCGTCACCGCCCTCACGCTCCTCGGGGCGGGCGTGGCCTTCGCCGCCGGTCCCGACCTCGGCGCCGTGCAGAAGCAGGCGACGAACTGGACCGCCGTCGCGATGTTCCTGCTCTTCGTGCTCGCCACGTTGGGCATCACCTACAAGGCCGCCGCGGGCTCGAAATCGGCAGCGGACTTCTACGCCGCCGGCGGCGGCATCTCGGCCGGTCAGAACGCGCTCGCCATCGCCGGCGACTACATGTCGGCGGCCTCGTTCCTCGGCATCTCGGGCCTCGTCTTCTCGTCGGGCTTCGACGGGCTGATCTACTCGATCGGCTTCCTCGTCGGCTGGCCGATCGTGCTGTTCCTGATCGCCGAGCGCCTGCGCAACCTCGGCAAGTTTACCTTCGCCGACGTCGCGAGCTTCCGCCTCGACCAGACCCGGATCCGCATCCTGTCGGCGACCGGCACCCTCGTCGTGGTGGCGTTCTACCTGATCGCCCAGATGGTCGGCGCCGGCAAGCTGATCCAGCTCCTGTTCGGCCTCGACTACCTCACCGCGATCATCGCGGTCGGCATCCTGATGATCGTCTACGTTGCCTTCGGCGGCATGAAGGCGACGACCTGGGTGCAGATCATCAAGGCCTGCCTCCTGCTCGCCGGCGCCTCGTTCATGGCGCTCGCCGTGCTGTGGCGCTACGGCTTCAACCCGGAGGCCCTGTTCGCGGCGGCCGTGGCCGAGCACCCGAAGCACGAGGCGATCATGGCGCCGGGCGGCCTCGTCGCCGATCCGGTTTCGGCGATCTCGCTCGGCATCGGCTTGATGTTCGGCACCGCCGGCCTGCCGCACATCCTGATGCGGTTCTTCACGGTGTCGGACGCGCAGGCGGCCCGCAAGTCGGTGTTCTACGCCACCGGCCTGATCGCCTACTTCTACATCCTCACCTTCATCATCGGCTTCGGCGCCATCACCTTCCTGATGGGCGATCCGAGCTACTTCAAGGCCGGGGCGAACGGCGCCTACGACCGGATCACCGGACTTCTCGGCGGCTCCAACATGGCGGCGGTGCACCTCGCCAACGCCACCGGCGGCTCGCTCTTCCTCGGCTTCATCTCCGCGGTGGCCTTCGCGACCATCCTGGCGGTGGTGGCCGGCCTGACCCTCGCCGGGGCCTCGGCGGTCAGCCACGACCTCTACGCCCAGGTCTTCGCCCGCGGGCGCACCACCGAGGCCGGCGAGGTCCGCCTGTCGAAGATCGCGGCGGTCGTGATCGGCCTCGTGGCGATCTATCTCGGCTACGTGTTCGAGAATCAGAACGTCGCCTTCATGGTCGGTCTCGCCTTCGCGGTGGCAGCGAGCTGCAACTTCCCGGTCCTGGCGATGTCGATCCTGTGGAAGGGCACCACGACGCTCGGTGCGCTCGTCGGCGGCCTGATCGGCCTCGTCAGCGCGGTCGTCATGGTGGTGCTGTCGAAGGCCGTGTGGGTCACCACCTTCGGCCATCCGGCGGCGCTCTTTCCCTACGACAACCCGGCCTTGTTCTCGATGCCGCTGGCGTTCCTCGGCATCTGGGGCGTGTCGAAGATCGACAACTCCGCCCGGGCGAAGCGCGAGCGGGCGGCCTTCGAGGCGCAGTACGTGCGCTCCGAGACCGGGATCGGGGCGGCGGGCGCGCACGCGCATTGATGGGGCGAGGGGCGGCGGCCGGTGGTCGCCGTCCCCCCATTCCAGATTGTTCAAAGAGAGCTTCGTTGTCCTCCCCCTTTCCCGAACGACTGGAGCGTCAGCGGAAGGAGATCCGGGATCCAGCAGGAAGAGTCGCGAAGCGTCCCTGTGTCTGCAACGGTGCAGCATGCAGAGCCGCTTCGCGGCACGTCTCTACTGGATCCCGGATCTCCTTCCGCTGACGCTCCAGTCGTCCGGGAAAGGGTTAGGCTTACGAGCTGCGTCTCGTGCGTCAGGCGGCGGGTGTTGTTCTCATTGGGACAGCGGAACGGAGCCGTCCCCTCAATGCCCACCCGGCTCCGCATGCATCCGCCGGATCCGCCTGACCGTCCACCACACCCCCACCAGCACCAGCGGCACCGCCACGGCCGTCCCGATCGTCGCGTCCACAGGCACGCCGGCATGATGCACGCCCTCCAGCACGTGGTGGACGAGGCTCGCGACGTAGTAGGTGATCGCCGCGACCGACAGGCCCTCCACGGTCTGCTGCAGGCGCAATTGCAGCCGCACCCGGTCGTTCATCGACTGGAGCTGGGCCTGGTTCTGACGCTCCAACTCGATATCGACCCGGGTGCGCAGCATCTGCGCGGCGCGGGCGAGGCGGCGGGAGAGCAGGTCCTGGCGCTCGGCGATCACCAGGCAGGTGCGGATCGCCGGGTTGTAGCGCCGGTTGAGGAACATCGACCAGCTGGTCTGCCCGGGCAGCGCGTGCTCGCTCGCCGCGGTAAGGCGCAACCGCACCAGTTCGTCATAGGCCCGGGTCGCGCCGAAGCGGTACATCGTGCGCGACGACCCGGCCTCGAGCTCGGCCGCGAGCGCGATCAGCCGGTCGAGGAGCGCGTGGTTCTCGGCGAACCCCTCGCTGGTGCGCATCGCCTCCATCAGGGTCGGCAGCTCGGTCTCGATGTGCCGGATGGTCGGCCCTAAGCTCTGCGCCTCCGGCAGGCCGAGGAGCGCCAGCGTGCGGTAGGTCTCGATCTCGAGCAGGCGCTGCACCAGGGCGCCGGCGCCGAGACGGCTGAGGCGCCGGTCGGCGACGACGATGCGGACATAGCCGTGCGGATCGGGCTGGAAGTCGGTGGCGATCACCGCGGCCCCGCTCTCGGCCTCCGCCATGGCGAGCGAGGCGGCGTTGAAGGTCGAGACGATCTCGGTCGGCAGCCCGCCATCGACGGCCGGCAGGAGGTGGAGGTCGACCGCGACGAGGAGCGGGCCGGGCTGGGTCACCTCGCCCATCGCGCCTTCGAGCGCGTCGGGCTGGGGCTGGAAGGCGTGGCCGAGGGCGTCGCCGTATTCCCAGGTATAGGTGGTGAACTCGCTGTGGCTCTCCCAGCGCAGGATCGCGCCAGAAAAGACCACCCGGTGCTGCTTGGCGCCCGGCGCCGGGCCGGGATGGCCGAGGCCGGTGCAATAGGCCTCCAGCGCGTCGCGGTCGGCCGAGGCGGCCTCGCCGTCGGTCAGGAAGGCGTAGTGCAGGAAGCGGCGCGGCGTCTTGACCGGGGTGAAGGGCCGGGCGTGAACCTCCGCCAGCACCCGCGCCCGCAAGGGGTGTTCGTCCAGCCGCATCCTCGTAGAAGCCCCGCTTGTCGTCACGTTCTAGCGAGGCTTGGCCGAGGCCGGCTCACGGGTCAACGGGCCGGCCGTAAGGTTCCTCAGTGCCGGAAGTGGCGGTGGCCGGTGAGCACCATGGCGAGGCCGGCCTCGTCGGCGGCGCGGATCACCTCGTCGTCGCGCATCGAGCCGCCGGGCTGGATCACTGCCGTGGCACCGGCCTCGGCCGCGGCGAGCAGGCCATCGGCGAAGGGGAAGAACGCGTCGGAGGCCACCACCGCACCGCGGGCGAGGCTCTCGGGGAGCCCGGCGGCCTTGGCGGCCTCGGCCGCCTTCCAGGCGGCGATGCGCGAGGAATCGACCCGCGACATCTGCCCGGCGCCGATGCCGACGGTCGCGCCGTCCTTGGCGTACACGATGGCGTTCGACTTGACGTGCTTGGCGACCCGGAAGGCGAAGCGCAGGTCCGACAGCTCGGCCTCGGTCGGCGCGCGCTTCGTCACCACCTTGAGCGGCATGTCGTCGACGACGGCGTTGTCGCGGTCCTGCACCAGGAAGCCGCCGGCCACCGTCCGCCAGGCCTGGCCGGGCGCGCGGGGATCGGCGATGCCGCCGGCGGTCAGCAGCCGCAGGTTCTTCTTGCCGGCGACGATCGCGACCGCCTCCTCGGTGGCATCGGGCGCGATGATCACCTCGGTGAAGATCTCGACGATCTTCTTCGCTGCCTCGGCGTCGAGGGTGCGGTTGAGCGCCACGATGCCACCGAAGGCCGAGACCGGATCGCAGCGCAGGGCCCGCTCGTAGGCCTCCAGAAGGCTCGCGCCTTCCGCCACGCCGCACGGGTTGGCGTGCTTGACGATCACCACCGCAGCCGCGCGGGTGGGGTCGAACTCGCTCACCGCCTCGTAGGCGGCGTCGGTGTCGTTGAGGTTGTTGTAGGACAATTCCTTGCCCTGGAGCTGGCGCGCCGTCGCGACGCCCGGGCGCGGAGCGCCGGCGGTGCGATAGAACGCGGCTTTCATGTGCGGGTTCTCGCCGTAGCGCAGGCCCTGCGCCAGCGTCCCACCCAGCGCCCGGAAGGTCTGCGCCTCGGGCGCGGCCTCGATCTCGCCCGCGAGCCAGGTCGAGATGGCGGCATCGTACGAGGCGGTGCGGGCATAGGCCTTCTGCGCGAGCCGCCGGCGGGTCGCGAAGGTGACGGCGCCGTCATGGGCGTCGAGGTCGGCGAGCACGGCACTGTAATCGGCGACGTCGACCACGACCGCCACGTCCTTGTGGTTCTTGGCCGCCGCGCGGATCATAGCCGGACCGCCGATGTCGATGTTCTCGATGCACTCGGCCGCCGGCTTGCCCGCCGCCAGCGTCGCCTCGAACGGATAGAGGTTGACGACGAGGAGATCGATCGCCGCGATGCCGTGGGCCAGCATGGCGGCCTGGTGCTCCGGGTTGTCGCGGATGGCGAGCAGCCCGCCATGCACGCCCGGATGCAGGGTCTTGACCCGCCCGTCCATCATCTCGGGGAAGCCGGTGAGGTCGGAGACCTCCGTGACGGAGAGCCCCGCCTCGGTCAGGGTCCGGTGGGTGCCGCCGGTCGAGACCAGGGTGACGCCGCGGGCGGCGAGCGCACGCGCGAACTCCACCAGCCCGGTCTTGTCCGAGACGGAGAGGAGCGCGCGGGAGATGCGGGAGAGGTCGCTCGCCATGATGAACCTAAGTCTTTCGGTCGTGGGGCGGGCACGGGACGGACACCGAGCCGGCGCAGGAATTTCGGGCGCGCCTAGCAGAAACCGCCGGTCGAAGCCAGATGTTGCGCCGCGAAAGGATGAGAAGGCGTCATCCGCTTACTCGGCGGCATCGGCCGTGGAGGAGTGCGCGGTCGCGCCGTCTGACGGATAGGCTCCGGGGGACAGACTTGCTATGAGGGGGCCGGCCGCGCCCGAGCCCGGGAGCGGCCGGTCGCGCCACGGGAGGCGGTGATTTTCTCCGACAGTCCTTGGGGGACGGGCCTCGGCCTGTTCGCCATCGTGTTCCTGGTCTTCGCGAACGGGTTCTTCGTTGCGGCCGAGTTCGCCCTGGTGGCAGTCCGCCGCAGCCGGGTCCAGGAGCTCGTCGCCGAGAAGCGGGCCAATGCCGGCGCCCTGCAACGGGCGGTCGACAGCCTGGATTCGCATCTGGCGGCCACGCAGCTCGGCATCACCATCTCGTCGCTCGCCCTCGGCTGGGTTGGCGAGCCGGCTTTGGCCCACCTGATCGAGCCCCTGCTCGCCTTCCTGCCGCAGGGCGCAGGCACGGTGGGGGCGCACGCCGTCGCGGTGGTGCTCTCCTTCGTGGTCATCACCTCGCTGCACATCGTGCTGGGCGAGCTGGCGCCCAAGAGCCTGGCGCTCCAGCGCAGCGAGCGCACGGCGCTCGCCATCGTGCGGCCCTTGCGCCTCTTCCTGCTGGTGTTCCGCCCGGCGATCTCGTTCCTCAACGGGCTCGGCAACGGCGTCTTGCGCCTGTGCGGGCTGCAGCCAGGCTCCGGCGAGGGCTCGCTGCACTCCACGGCCGAATTGTCGCTGCTCGTCGCGGCGAGCCAGGAGGCCGGCCTGATCCAGGAGGCGCAGCAGGCGGCGGTGCAGCGCATCTTCGGCATCGGCGAGCGCAGGGTGCGGGACATCATGACCCCGCGCCACGAGGTCGACTGGATCGACATCGACGACCCGCGCGAGGCGGTGCTGGAGACGATCCGGGCCTGCCGCCACGAGCAGCTTGTGGCGAGCCGGGGCGAGATCCACGAGATCATCGGCGTGCTGCGCAAGCAGGACGTGCTCAACCAGCTCCTCGACGGGGCGCCGATCAACCTCGACGCGATCATCCGCGAGCCGATCGTCGTGCACGAGGGCATGCCGATCCTGCGGGTGCTCGAGACCTTCAAGGCCAAGCCCGTCCGGATGGCGATCGTCGTCGACGAGTACGGCGACCTCGAGGGCATCGTCACTCAGACCGACCTCCTCGAGGCGATCGCCGGCGACATCCCGGAGACCGATGACGACGAGCCGATGGTGGTCGAGCGCCAGGACGGCTCGCTCCTGATCGACGGCATGATGCCGGCGGTCGAGGCGTTCGAGCGCCTCGGCTTCACCGAGCGGCCCGACACCGACGACTTCTCGACGCTCGCCGGCTTCGTGATCTTCCAGCTCGGCCGCATCCCCACCGCCGGCGACGGGTTCGAGCGCAGCGGCTGGCGCTTCGAGGTCGTCGACATGGACGGGCGCCGGGTCGACAAGGTCCTGGCCGAGAAGGTGGAGGCGTGAGCCCTTCCCCAGCGTGAATCGGACTTGCAAACCTTCGCCGTCCGGCTAGGTATCCGATTGCCAGATTATCCCGGCTTGCCCGCCAGACAGGAATCGGGCGCCCGGCTTTCGTCACGGAGCTTTCCCATGAACCTCAACCGCACCCTGCTGCTCGCCGCCCTCCTGGCCGCGCCCCTCGCCCTGCCCGCCTCGGCCGAGGCCAAGCCGAAGGCCGACCGCACCATCGCGGCGGTCGACACGGATTCCGACGGCACGATCGACCTCGCCGAGGCCAAGGCCGCGGCCGGCGCGGTGTTCGACAAGCTCGAGAAGGACGCGGACGGCACGCTCGACACCAAGGAGCTGCAGGGCCGCGTCAGCCGCAAGGACATGAAGCAGGCCGATCCGGACAACGACGGCACCCTGGACAAGAACGAGTACCTCGCCCTGGTCGAGGCCCGCTTCAAGTTGGCCGACCCGGACAACGACGGCACCCTCGACGCCAAGGAGATGAAGACCCCGGCCGGCAAGGCCCTGGCGCGTCTGCTGAAGTAAGACTTAGAGAGTTAGGTCTCGAAAATTTAAGACTGATAAATTCAAGGCTTGGATCGGGGCGGCTCAAGGCGGGCCGCCCCGTTCTCGTATCAGTCGCAGCGCTCGCTGTGCACGGTCTTGCTGTCGCCGAACTCGTTGGTCTTCTTGACGGTCTTGGTCTCGCAGCCGCCGACCGAGCCGGTCGACTCGACCGAGCGCTTCTCGATCACGGTGCTGCGCTCCACGGGAGCGGAATCGCGACGGATCACCGTCACGTCCTCGGCGAGGGCCGGAACCGTGACGAGGGCGGCGAGGGTCGCGAGGGTGGCGAGGCGGAAGGACATGCCGGTCTCCAGGCTTGAGCGGTGAATCGTCCTCCAAACGCCATAGTCGAGAAGACGGTTCCGTAACTTCATCGAGGTCTTCACCAAGTCTCGCGACGATCCGCGCGGCTCCTGCGGCCCCGTGCGTTTCACCCTTGCCGATGCCCTCAAAACGGCGCGAATGGCAGGTGAAGTGCCGCAATGCCGCGGGCCGGACCCGGAGCCGCGCCGGCCAGGAGACCATCACCGTGCCCGCAGCCGGCCCCGTCGACCGCAGCTCATCGGGAGAGGCGGCGCAAGCCGGCTTTCCGGCGCGCCTCGCCGAAGCCTGGCGGGCGGCCGGGCTGCCGATCCCGCAGCACGCCTGGTTCTGGATCGGCATCCTCGCGCTCAGCGCCGGGGCGGGCCTGCTCTACGACGCGCTGTTCCAGAACGGCATCCCGCTGGTGGCGGCGATCCATGGCGTGTTCATCGGCGCCTGCGCGCTGCTGATGGAGCGCGGCACCCTGCTGCCGCGGCTCCAGGCGCGCCTGCGCCGCCTGCCGACCTTCCTCTACGTGCCGATCGCCGAGCTCGCCTATGTGGGAATGATCACGCTGGGCCACGCCACCGGCGGCGTGATCGTCTGGAGCACGGGCCTGACGCCCGAGCCCTTCGCGGTGGCGGTGGTGCCCTCGCTGCGGGTGCTCGTCTACGCGCTCGCGGTCTCGGCGCTCCTCGTCTTCGTGGTGCGGATGCGCGACCTCATCGGCGCCGAGGTCTTCGTCAACCTCCTGGTCGGACGCTACCACCGGCCGGTGGAGGAGGAGCGGATCTTCCTGTTCGTCGACGTCGTCGGCTCGACGGCCTATGCCGAGACGCATGGGGCGCTGAAGACCCAGGCCTTCCTCGGCGCGGTCTTCGCGACGCTCGCCGAGCCAGTGCGGCGCTGCCAGGGCTCGACCGACGACTTCATCGGCGACATGGCGATGATCACTTGGCCGATGGCCCGCGGCCTGCAAGGCGCGCGCTGCGTCGCCTGCGTGCTGGCGATCCAGGAGAGCCTGACGCGGGACGCGGCGGCCTGGCAGGAGCGCTTCGGCGCCGTGCCGCGCATCCGCGCCGCCCTGCATGGCGGGCCGGTCGTCACCGCCGAGGTCGGGGTCGACCGGCACAAGATCGCGTATTTCGGTGATGCAGTGAACGTCACCGCCCGGCTCGAGGCCCTGTGCCGCACCCTCGACGCGCCGGTGCTGATCTCCGGCGACCTCCTGGCCAAGCTGCCGCGCCTGCCCGACGGCGTACGGGCCCGGCCGCTCGGCGAGCACGCGGTGCGCGGGCGCGACCAGGTCCTGGCGGTCGCCGCCCTGGAACAGGCCCCGCGCGCCGCCGGCCGGGCCGCTGCCTGACGCCGACGCGGGAGCGTCCTCCCGGGACCTATGCTCGTCCAAGACGGTCGCACCCTCCCGCGATCGAGGCCGCGTCGCGCCGCAATCGTCGTTGCTATTCGGATCGGGGGATGCCTGCTTCCATCGGATGTGGCGGCCTCGAATCTAACATGTGTAGAGCGGGAATCGTTTCCTTGGACATGGACCGCGCGAGCGGCCACGCGCGAAGCGTCGCGCACGGTCGATCCGCTCGTGCATGATGAAATTGCGAAACATTTTATGCATCTGTAACCATCGGTGGACGTCTTACCATCTCACGGTTGCTGCCGCCGGGGTACGTCCTGCTGCCTGACATCGACGATGAGCAATATATGTTCTTCCTCTCGTCCGAAAGGTGCTGTCGCCGCGCGGAAGGCATAAGCCAAAGAGGATGATGCCGGGCCTTGCCCCTCAGTCGAGTTGGACGGCCCTCCCGCCAACGGTGAGTTCAGCACAACCTCTCCCTGCAACCGGGATCAACAAGAAATGCAGTGCAGGATTGACCCTGGGCCGGCGTTGCTTCTTTTTCCCTTGCGGTTCCGGCGCCGACATCATAGTTGCACCGTTAAGCAAAGACAGACCGGCCCAGCGGCATCCGAGTCCTGAGGTGGGAATGTCGAAGCGTCCGGCGGGTCTACCTTCAGAAGAGGGCCGATGTGATGAGTGAGAGTGAGGCGTCGACGAACCATATCGGGCTCGCCGCGGACATCGTGGCGGCGTTCGTGAGCAACAATTCGGTTCCGGTCGGCGATCTGCCGGGACTGATCACCTCGGTTCACCACGCGCTGGACGGCCTTGGCCGTGCCGGTGCCGCCGAGCCGGCCGAGCCCCTCACCCCGGCCGTGCCGATCAAGAAGTCGATCATGCCGGATTACCTCGTCTGTCTCGAGGACGGCAAGAAGTTCAAGTCGCTCAAACGCCACCTGCGCACCCGCTACGGCCTGTCGCCGGAGGAGTATCGCGAGCGGTGGAACCTGTCGCCGGACTATCCGATGGTGGCGCCCAACTACGCGGCCGCGCGCTCGGAACTGGCGAAGACCATGGGATTGGGGCAGCAGCGGCGCAAGTTCCAGCGCGACGGCGCTGCCAACGGTCAAGACCTGGACGGCGAGGACTGAGCCGCGGGCGGGCCGGATCTGCTTCCGTGGCCGCAACTAAAAGTTGCGGTGATGGGGCGCCCTAATCCCAGTCGGGATTGGGGCGCTCGCCGATGAAGCAGTTGGCGCGGGGCTCGCCCTGGGCCCGCCGCAGCAGCGGCTCGCCCTCGCGGCCCGCGACCTCGCGGATGATCTTGGTGCGGATCGCCGCCGCGAACTGGTCGCGCTCGCGCACCGGCACCATGAAGCTGCCGCTGCCGCCGATCACGCAGTCGCGGTAGTAGAGGTCGAGGTCCTTGATGTCCCAGGGCCCGCTCGGCTCGCGGATCATCAGCGGCAGGCCGTTGATCACGATCCCCTGGCCGACGGCGTCGTCCCGCGCCTTGGTCACCGCGCGGCCCTGGTTGTTCGGGCCGTCGCCCGAGACGTCGATCACCCGCCGCGTCGCCTCGAAGCCGCTGCCGGCGAGCAGGCCGGCCGAGAAGTCGATGGCGCTGGCGATCGAGGTCCAGGTCGAGCGCCGGGGCGGGCTCTGGCCCAGCTTCTCGGCGAAGCCGGTCGCCTCCTCGGGCCCGGCGATCAGCGTCCAGGGCACCACGATGCGCTGGTTGCCGACGCCCGCCCACTCGACATAGGTGACGGCGATGCGCCCGACCATGCCCTGGCGGATCGCCTGGTGCACCGCCGGATTGCGGAACGCCTCGACGTAGCCCTCCCGCTGCACCGCCTGCTCGTCGCCGGTCATCGACAGGGAGACGTCGACGGCGAGTACCAGGGCGACGTCGACCTCGACCGGATCGCCCCCCGCCCGAACGGGGGGGCCGGCCGTTCCCGCGACGACGAGGCAGGCGAGAAGCGCGACGACGCGTGATCTCATCCGGGGACTCCCCTGCGCCGGCCCGTGCGGGGCTCTCGGCGAAACGCCAGGATCGGCCGCCCGGCCGCCCGAATGCAAGCGCCGCGAAGGCTTTGCCTCGACACGCTCCCGTGAGGCGAAGCCGCGCAGGGCTCGGCCCCGTGGGGCGGTTCGGATGTGTGTGGTCCCGTGCGTTCTGCTGTGGATGACTCCGGGGACAGGCCGTGTCTTAGGCTGGGGACAAGGCGGGCCCGCGGAGAGTCCGGATTGTCCGGCCGCACGTCGAAAGCGGCGCGAGAGGTCCCCCGATGCGCCGCCCCTCCAGCCTCGCCGACCGCCTGTTCTGGCCGATCGTGGCCGGGGGCGCGGCGAGCCTGTGGTTCGGCCCCCGGGCGCTCGCCGTCGCCGGCCTGGTGGTGCTGGCGCTGGTCGTGCACCGGCTCGGGCGCGGCGGCCGCTTCCGCCGGCGGGTCCGGGCGATCGCCCGCCGCCACCGCGAGACCCTGGCCCTGCGCCGCCGGCAGGAGAGCTACGTCGACCCCTACGGCAACGAGATCCTCGACGGCTGGCTGCGCGAGCGCACCTACTTCGCCGAGCGCACGGTGCTGCCGCGGCTGGAGGCCGAGGGCTACGGCGACCTGATCGAGGCGCGGTGGGACGAGATCCTGGACACTGTCGAGGCGGCATCCCTGAGCGTCCCGGTGCCGGACGAGGCGGAGACGCTGCCGGAGGACGGGCTCGCCTACGAGCGCTACTGCGCCGCCCTGCTGGAGCGGGCCGGCTGGGAGGCGCGCACCACGAAGGCCGCGGGCGACCAGGGCGCCGACGTGGTGGCGGAGCGGGACGGGGTGAGGCTGGTGGTGCAGTGCAAGCGCTACGCGAAGCCGGTCGGCAACGGCGCGGTGCAGGAGGTGGTGGCGGCCCGCAGCTACTGGAGCGCCGATTGCGCCGCCGTGGTCTCGAATGCCGGGTTCACGCCGGCGGCCCGCAAGCTGGCAGCGGCGACCGACGTGCTGCTGCTGCACCACGATGCCCTCGCCGCCCTGCGGGTGCGGCCGCGCTGAGGGTGCGCGGCGACCGGCCGGTCTCGCGGACCGCGTCGTGCCGCGATCCGCGAGGAACCGGTATCCCCGTCGTCGGAAAATGCTCTAATGCGTCAGCGTGCAGAGATTCCAGATCTGCTTGAATTCCTGCTGGGCGCGCTCGCGCTGGTTCTCGATCGGCACGGAGGACGGGCACAAGCTCGAACGGTCGGCGGCCTCCGCACCATCGGCGAAGCCGTAGGCATCGAGAGGGGCCTGGAGCGAATCCTGCCGCGCCGCACCGAGCACATCGTGGGGCCGGGACAGGGTCGAGGCCATCGTCATGATCGTTTCCTCCTGTTTCTCTTGTTATGCTCAATCTTGCGGCTATTGCTGCCGCCTGGCAATGCCTCTCGCCCGAGAAATAGTCGCGGCTAAGCGTTCGCGCCCCGCTGTTTCCGCGCGAACACAGCAGGGCTCCATGATGGGTGCCCGATCTCTGCTTTCCCGAGCGGCAGATCTGCCCGCCGATACAGCAGTGTCCGGGTGCGGGGAGCGGCGCGCGTGAGCGGCCTGCGCCGCCTCGCCGGGCTGCCGGGCCTCGCGCTGCGGGGGTTCGTCGGGCTGGTCTATCCGCCGAGCTGCATCGCCTGCGGGGCCGCGACGGCGGTGCCGCACGCCCTCTGTGCCGGCTGCTGGAGCGAGATGCGCTTCATCGAGCGGCCGTATTGCGAGCGGCTCGGCACGCCGTTCTCGGTCGATCTCGGGGCGCCGGGCCTGCTCTCGCCGGCCGCGCTCGCCGACCCGCCGGTCTATCAGCGCGCCCGCGCGGTGGCGCGCTACGACGCGACGGCGCGGCGCCTGGTGCAGCGGCTGAAATACGAGGACCGGCTCGACCTCGCGGGGGCGCTCGGGGCGATGATGGCGCGGGCGGGGGCCGAGCTGATGGCGGAGGCCGATCTCGTGGTGCCGGTGCCGCTCTGGCGCTGGCGGCTGTGGCGGCGGCGCTTCAACCAGGCCGCCCTGCTCGCCCGCATCGCGACGCGCGGCAGCGGCGTGCCGGTGGCGCCCGAGCTGCTCGCCCGGGTGCGGCGGACCCGCCAGCAGGTGGGTCTCAGCCGCGCCGCCCGGGCCGAGAACCTGCAGGGCGCCTTCCGGGTGCCGGACGGAGCGCGGCCGCGCCTCCAGGGCCGGCGCGTCCTCCTCGTCGACGACGTGCTGACCACCGGGGCGACGGCCAACGCCGCCGCCCGGGCGCTTCTGCGCGGCGGGGCGGCGGCGGTCGACGTGCTGGTCTTCGCCCGCGTGGTGAGCGACGGGCGCGACGTGGTCTAGAATTCTGCCCGGTCGCGTGGCGATCGGGCAGTGCTGCCGTTCAGGCGCGCTGCACGGTCCCGATCGGGCTCTCGGACGCGGCCGGCGCCTCGGTCTCGGCGGCGGCCAGGACCTTGCCGCGGGGCCCGACCCAGGCGCCGACCCACTTGCGCGACCACATGGCGAGGCAACCGAGCACGATGGCCGCGAAGGCGGCGTAGACCAGGAAGCCCACGGCGAAGCCGTCGGTATACTGCTTCGACAGGCCCATGGCGTTCGGCAGGATGGCACCGCCGAGGGCCCCGACCTCGCCGATCATCGAGCCCGCCACCGCGGTGTTGGTCGGCCAGCGCAGGGGCACGAGCTGGAACAGCGCGCCGTTGCCGGCGCCGAGCGCCGCGAAGCAGATCATGAACAGCAGCGTGGTCATGACGAGCGTCGGCGCCGCGGTGAGCGCCAGGAACGAGCCGACGGCGGCGAGCAGCACCACGGTCAGGACCAGGATGCCGCCGATCCGGTCGGCGAAGTAGCCGCCGAGGATGCGGATGCCGGAGCCCATCAGGGCGGCCAGCATGGTCAGGCGCCCGGCCTCGATCTTGGTGACGGCGAATTGCTCGTAGAAGAAGGTCGGCAGGAAATTGGAGAGCCCGATGAAGCCCCCGAAGGTGATGACGTAGATCAGGTTGAAGGCCCAGCCGTCCTTCTCGAACAGGCAGGAGACGTGCTCCTTGAAGCTCTGGTGCTCGCGGTCCGGCGGCTCCTTGGCGAAGACGATCATCACGGCAAGGGGGATCAGCATGAACACGCCGGCGAAGCCGTAGACCGCCTGCCAGCCATAGGCCTGGGCGAGCGGCGGGGCGAACAGCACGGCGAGCACGGTGCCCGAATTGCCGGCCCCGGCGATGCCCATCGCCAGGCCCTTGTGCTCCGGCGGGAACCAGCCCGAGCCCAGCGACAAAGCCACGCCGAACGAGGCGCCGGCGATGCCGAGCAGCACGCCCATGGCGAGCACGTCGTTGAACGAGTGCACCAGGAAGAATCCGTAGGCCATCGCCAGGACGATCAGCGACATCTCGGTGATCGCGGCGTTCTTGCGCCCGATATACTGGGCGAGCACGCCGAGGGGGAAGCGCATGATCGCGCCGGCGAGGATCGGCAGCGAGATCATGAAGCCGGTCTGGGCCGGCGTGAGCTTGTAGGTCTCGGTGATGAACGGGCCCATGGCGCCGTTGAGCACCCAAATCGCGAAGCAGAAATCGAAGTACAGGAACGCAGCGAACAGGGTCGGGGGATGACCCGACTTCATGACGGTCTTGAAACTGGCCATATCGGAGCCTCACGCAGCCCCCGCGGGGGGTCTTCGACGCGCTTCAGGGTGAGGACCTCCGGCCCGGTGCGCTCCGGTTCCGGTTCCTCAGTCTGTCGGACATCCGTGTCCAAGGCTCGGGCGTCTTTGCCCCGCGGGCCGTACGGCCAGCCTGCGAGGAAGGATTGCAGGTCTCGTGCCAAACGTGCGCGGGGACCGGCCGGGCTTTCTGGCCGCCGGTTGCCTCACGGGCAGGCACAGGCTGGCGCGCCCGGCGGCAGCGTGATGACCGACGCGCAATGTCGTGTCCCAGCCGATCGGGAGGCAGCCCTTCGCTGCTCTCCCTCCCCTTCCATCTACAACCTCATCCCGAGGTCGTGGATGGGATCGGTGTGACGTGATCAGACCCTGCGATCACACCGTCACGTCGAGCACCCGCCCCTGCCCCGGCGGGACCGGAGCGGCTGGCGCGCTCGCCGTCTCGGCCACGAGGCCGGCGACGGAGCGCTCGGCGTCGATCTGGCGGCGCATCGCGAGGGTCGCGACCTGCTGGCTGAAGGCGGCGTTCTGCTGGGCCAGGGCGCCGGTGGCGAGGGAGGCGGAATCGATGCTCATCCCGCCAGCTTGCGCCCGAACCGTGAGCAGGCGGTGAAGACGTCAGCTCAGGAGCTGCGACATCCGGGCGAGCGCCGCCGCGAACCCGGCGAGCGGCACCGTGATGGTCTCGAGTTCGCCGTTGGGCTTGGTGCCGGTGACGCGCAGGTTCACGGCGGTCTTCATCGCGTCGGTGGCGACGGAGGGGAAGCTGATCGGCACGATGCAGCCGGCCTGGACGCAGGAGGTGTAGGGCGCGCCCTTGCCGAGGGTCGCGTCGTCGAGCTTGAAGGTTACGCCGGGATCGATCGACAGGCCGAGTGGCATCAGCATGAGGCCGTTGCTGCGCCCGTCCTGGGGGGCGTTGAGCTCGATGCTGAAGCGGCGCTGCCCGGTCTGGGCCACCCCTTGCGCCTGCGAGAGCTGGCACTGGCGCTTCTCGTTCTCGCGGGTGCAGCTGACGGTCCAGTCGCCGTAGACCTCGCTCACGGCGCTCGCGCCGTTGGGCCAAGACCCCGTCGAGGAGACCCCCGTCGGGGCGGCCACCGGAGCGGGCGCCGCCTCGGCCTTCGGGGCGGGCGCGGGCTTCGGCGCGGGGCGGCGGGGCGCCGGCTTCGGCGCGGGCTTGTGGGCCGGGGCCTCGGCCGCGGGCGCCTCGGCCGCCGGCTCCTCCTGGGCGCGGGCGGGCCCGGCCAGGAATGCGGCGAGGACCAGGAGGCTGGCGAGGGCGGGACGGCAGGGCGACATGACGGAATCCTCGGCGCCCGCTCGGCGCCCCGGGGCGCGAAGCGGGCCTTTGTCTCGCGGCTCCTCTAGAGCGGCGAGCGCCGGAAGGAAAGCCGCCACAGGTCCATTCCCGCCGTCATCCTCTTGAGATATCTTGGATTTATTCCAATGAGCCCCGCCGCGCCGGCCGATATCCTCGTGCCGGATCGGCGTCAGCCGATATCCTCGTGCCAGATCGGCGTCAGCCGATATCCTCGTGCCACGTGCGGCCGTCGCGTTCGATCAGGGCGATCGCCGCGGTGGGCCCCCAGGTGCCGGCCGGATAGGGACGCGGCGGCTCCGGGCGGTCGGCCCAGGCGTTGAGCAGGGTGTCGGCCCAGGCCCAGGCCGCCTCGACCTCGTCGCGGCGCATGAACAGGGTGGCGTTGCCGCGCACCACGTCCATCAGCAGGCGCTCGTAGGCGTCCGGGTAGCGCTGGTTGAAGGTTTCCTCGAACGAGATGTCGAGGCCCGTCGCCCGCAGGCGCATGCCGCCGGGGCCCGGCTCCTTCGTCATCACCTCGAGCTTGATGCCCTCCTGCGGCTGCAGCCGGATCACCAGGCGGTTCGGCTCGCGGGCGAACTCGTCGGAGAAGATGCTGAACGGCGAGGAGCGGAACTGCACCACGATCTCGGAGACCTTCTGGGGCAGCCGCTTGCCGGTGCGCAGGTAGAACGGCACCCCGGCCCAGCGCGGGGTCATCAGTTCGAGCTTCAGGGCGACGAAGGTCTCGGTCAGGCTTTGGCGGTCCTCGGCGAGGTCGGAGACGTAGCCCGGCACCGGCTGGCCGTTGACGGCGCCGGCGACGTACTGGCCGCGGACCGTGCGCAGCGGCACCTCGTGGGCGGGGATCGGCTTCAGGGCGCGGAGCACCTTCAGCTTCTCGTCGCGCACCGCGTCGGCATCCAGCGAGAGCGGGCTCTCCATGCCGAGGAGACAGAGGAGCTGGAGCATGTGGTTCTGCAGCATGTCGCGGAGCGCCCCCGACGTGTCGTAGTAGCCGCCGCGGCCCTCGACCCCCACCGTCTCCGCCACGGTGATCTGCACGTGGTCGATCACGTCGGCGTTCCACAGCCGCTCGAAGATCGTGTTGGCGAAGCGCAGGGCCAGGAGGTTCTGCACCGTCTCCTTGCCGAGATAGTGGTCAATGCGGAAGATCTGGCTCTCGGGAAAGACCTTGCCGACCTGGTCGTTGATCGCCCGGGCCGAGGCGAGGTCGTGGCCGATCGGCTTCTCCAGCACCACGCGCGAGCGCTCGCCGATCAGCCCGTGAGCGCTGAGGTTGCGGCAGATCGCGCCGTACAGGCTCGGCGAGGTGGCGAGGTAGTAGGGGCGCACGTGGTCCGGATGCTCGGCGAGCAGGTTCGCCAGGTCCTGCCAGCCCGCCTCGCCGGCCCCGTCCACCGCCACGTAGCGCAGGTGGTCGAGGAAGCGGGTCAGCGTGTCGGGGTCGCGGTCGGCGGCCGGCACGTGGCGCTCCAGGGCCGCGGCGGCGAGGTCCCGGTACTCGCCGGTGTCGAGGCGGGTGCGCGCCGCCGCGACAATGCGGCTCTCCTCCGGAATCTGCCGGTCGCGGAAGCGATAGTAGAGCGCCGGCAGCAGCTTGCGCATCGTGAGGTCGCCGGTGGCGCCGAACACGACGGCATCGAAGGGGGCGACGGGGATGATCTTGTGCATCGGGTGACGGGTCTCCCGCTGGTGCCGGCTGTCCCTGCAAGGGAGCGGCCAGCCGCTGTGTCTCGGCGAACGTGGCGTTCTCGTCCGGTCCGGTCTCGCGTCGATGGCGCGCGGTCTGCGCCTCTCGCGGCATTTCTCCCATCCTCCCGCGTCGTTGCGGGGCAGCGACGCAGCCCCGGAACGACCGGAAGGATTTTTCAGTCGGTCGAGCGACGACCGGTCGACCCTCGGCCGCGTCAGAACGAGGCCGGCGTCGCCGCGGCCTCCCTGACGCCCTCGTCCGCCCCGTGGCTCCCACCCTCCAGCGGCGCCGCCATGTGGGCCGCGAAGGCCTCCTTGTGGTCGGGGTGCCAGCGCGATAGGGCCGGGCGGTTGCGGATCACGTCGTCGGCGGCCCAGCGCATCCGCTTCTCGTCCATCTCCCGGGTGGTCTCGTTGTCCGGGCAGAGGATGTAGAAGTCGCCCGCCGCCATCCGCTCGAGCATGAAGTCGACGGTCTGTTCCGGCGTCCAGGCGCCGGCCGGCTTCTCCGTCGCGCCGCGGGCGCGGGTGAGGCCGGTATAGACGAAGCCCGGGATCAGCAGGTGGGCGGTGACGGAGGATCCCGTCTCGCGCAACTCGTGCGCCAGCGCCTCCGTCGTCACCTTCACGCCTGCCTTGCTGACGTTGTAGGGCGTGTTGCCGGGCGGCGTGGTGATGCCCTGCTTCGAGCCGGTGACGATCACCGCCCCGGGCGTCCCCGCCGCGACCATCCCCGGCACGAAGGCCTGGACGGCGTTGATGACGCCCCACAGGTTGGTGTCGATGATGCGGTGCCAGGTCGCGGCGTCGGAGGAGAAGCGCCCGCCGGCCTCGATGCCGGCATTCGCCATCAGCACCGCGACCGGCCCGAGGGTTTCGGCCTCGCGGTGCAGGGCCTCCAGCGCCTCTGGCCTGGTCACGTCGGTCGGCACCGCGCGGACCTCCGCCGCGCCGCCTGGCGCCGCGGCCGCGACGGTGCGGCCGGCCTGGTCCAGGGCCTCGCCGGGGAGGTCGGCCAGCACCACCCGCAGGCCCGCCCGGGCGAAAGCCGTGGCGGCCGCGAGGCCGATGCCGCTCGCCGCGCCGGTGACGACGGCGACGCGGCCCTGCGCGAGTGCCGGGTGGTGGGTCATGGTGCGCTCCGCCTGAGATCGGGTTCGTTTCAGGGCGGCAGGTAGGCAGCCGCGCCGGAAACACCACGGGCGGCGGCGCAAAATTCGTGCGGCGGCATGGCAACCATGCGCGACCTCGAAACCCGGCCTCCCGAACGGGAGACCGGGCGGATCATCCCTGGGGAGCTACTCCCCCGACGACTCGGCGGGCTTCGGGAAGAGCTCGCCGGAAGGCTCGCTCCCACCCTCGGCCCCCTCGGCTCCCTCGAACCGGGTGCGGCGGCGGCGGCGGGGACGGGGTGCCGGGGCGTCGGCCTCCGCCTCGACCGGCGTGGCGGGGGGCGCCGGCGGCGCCTCCTCGACCGGAGCCGGCGCTGGGGCCACGGGACGCACCGGGGTGGTCAGGAAGGCCGGCAGGCCGGTCGGCTCGTCGGCGGCCAGGATCGGCTCGGCGCGGGGCTCCTCGCGGCGGCGCTCGCGGCGGTACTCGGAGCGGCCGCCCTCGCGGTAGCCGTCCTGACGCGGGGCTTCCTGACGCACAGGCTCCTGACGCACCGGTTCTTGGCGCGGCTGCTCGGCGCGGGACGGATCCTGACGCTCGCCGCCTTGCCGCTCGGGACGATCTTGCCGCTCAGGACGATCTTGGCGCTCGACGCGATCTTGGCGCTCGGCCCGGTCCTGCCGCTCGGGACGCTGCTCGGCCCGCTCCTGGCGGTCGCGCTGCTGGCGCTCCTGGCGGTTCTGGAAGCGCTCGCGGCGCTCCTGCCGGTCAGGTCGGTCCTGACGCGGCTGGTCCTGACGGTCCTGCCGATCGAAGCGGGACGGGCGGTCGTCGCCGCGATGGTCGTAGGGCTGCGGCTGCTGGCCGGGGTCGCCGTAATCGTCGGCGGCGCCGTAGCCGGACTGGGCGTAGCCATTGACGCCGCGATCGTTGTGGCCGCGATCCTGGGCCGGGTAGCCGTTCGCCGGCGCGGCCTCATCGTCGCCGTCATCCTCGTCGTCGTAGCCCTGGCGGCCGTAGGTGCCGCCGTATTGCTGGCGATACTGCTCGTTCGCGGCGGCGATGATGCGGAAATAGTGCTCGCCGTGCTGGAAGTAGTTCTCGGCCATCACGGGATCGCCGCTCGCCTGGGCGTCGCGGGCCAGCTGGGCGTATTTCTCGGCGATGTGCTGGGCGGTCCCGCGGATCTTCACGTCGGGGCCGTTCGACTCGTAGGCCCGGGTCAGCGGGTTCGGCCCCTTGGTGTTGCTGCGGTTGCGGCCACGCATACGCCTGTTCTGGTTCGGTCTCATCGGCCTCGACTGACCCTCTTCGACGACTTGAAGGGCGGGACTTCGCGCGCGGCGGGTCGTCGTCCGCGGAGCCGGGCGGCCTCTGCCGGGCCGCGTTCCGTCTCCCCAGCGATGTCCGCCTTGCCCTGTGCGACCGCGGGCCGTCTCACGGTCCGGCCACCGTCGATCCA
The DNA here is from genome assembly GCF_040593685.1 of Methylobacterium sp. EM32. NCBI lineage: Bacteria > Pseudomonadati > Pseudomonadota > Alphaproteobacteria > Hyphomicrobiales > Methylobacteriaceae > Methylobacterium > Methylobacterium sp. EM32. Next base: position 44,987 of record NZ_JBEXZS010000068.1, read on the forward strand.
CAGATGCGGGGCACCGGACCGCCTACGCGCTCATTGGTCTGCCCGGTGGTGGAAGATCGTCCAAAGGTCCGCGCTCAATGTCGCGCCCGAAGAACTGAGCCTGGCTGTGTTGTCCGGACCGTTCACGATCTGCCCCGCGACGTTAGCGGGTTCGGCCGGCGGCGCCAAGGGACTTCGCGCCGATTTTATGCACAAAGGCCACAGGAACCTCAAGAATCCGCGTCACGTCTCGATCGTTGCCGTCATCGCGACCACCCGCGGGTGCCCGGCGAGGTCGCGCCGGACCTGCGGGCTAAGGCCGTGGGTGGCGGCGAGCCGGCGCAGGGGCTCCTCCTGATCGTAGCCGATCTCGACCAGCAGATGCCCGCCGGGCCCCAGGAGCCGCGGCACCTGGGCCAGGATGGTGCGGTAGGCGTCGAGCCCGTCGGGGCCGCCGTCGAGGGCGAGGCGGGGATCGTGGTCGCGCACCTCGCCCGACAGGCCGGCGATGACGTCGCTCGCGATGTAGGGCGGGTTCGCCACCACGAGATCGAACGGCCCGGCAAGCGAAGCGGCCCAGTCCCCGGCCGCGAAGGCGGCACGCTCCGCCACGCCGTTGCGGGCGGCATTCGCCCGGGCGGTGCGCAGGGCGCCGACCGACCGGTCGATGCCGAGGCCGACGGCGCGCGGCCACTCGGTGAGCAGGGCGACTAGGATGCAGCCGGTGCCGGTGCCGAGATCGGCGATGCGGTGCGGGCCTTCCGGAAACAGACCCAGCGCCGCCTCGACCAGGGTCTCGGTGTCCGGCCGCGGCACCAGGGTCTCGGGCGAGAGCCCGAACGGCAATCCCCAGAACTCCCAGGCGCCGATGATCCGCGCCACCGGCTCGCCCGCGGCGCGGCGGGCGAGGTAGGCGCCGAGGCGCTCGGCGCCTGCCCGTCCGACCGGCTCGGCCCCGCGCAGCGCGAGGTCGGTGGCGGTGATGCCCAGCGCCTCCTCGACCAGGATCCGGGCATCGAGGGCGGCGGTCTCGATGCCGCGGGCGGCGAGTTCGTCCGCGGCCTTCGCCCGGGCGGCGATCCGGCTCGTCTCCGGGGTGATCCCGGTCACGCCATCCCCTCGGCGGCGAGCAGTGCCGCCTGATGCTCGGTGATCAGCGCGTCCACCACCTCGTCGAGGGCGGTGCCGGCGATCACCTCTTCGAGCTTGTAGAGGGTCAGGTTGATGCGGTGGTCGGTCACCCGGCCTTGCGGGAAGTTGTAGGTGCGGATCCGCTCCGAGCGGTCGCCGCTGCCGACCTGGGCGCGCCGGTCCGCGGCGCGGGCGGCGTCCTTCTGGCTGCGCTCCTGGTCGTAGAGCTTGGCCCGCAGGAGCGCCATGGCGCGGGCCCGGTTCTTGTGCTGCGAGCGCTCTTCCTGGACGAAGATCACGATGCCGCTCGGCACATGGGTGATCCGGATCGCCGATTCGGTCTTGTTGACGTGCTGGCCGCCCGCGCCCTGCGCGCGCATCGTGTCGATCTTCAGGTCGGATTCGTTGACCTGGATATCGACCTCCTCCGCCTCCGGCAGCACCGCCACCGTGGCGGCGGAGGTATGGATGCGGCCTTGCGTCTCGGTGTCGGGCACCCGCTGCACCCGGTGGGCGCCGCTCTCGAATTTCAGCCGGGCGAAGACGCCCCGCCCCTTCACCTCGGCCACGACCTCGCGATAGCCGCCCATCGTGCCGGGGCTCTCGGAGATGACCTCGACCCGCCAGCCCTTCAGGTCGGCGTAGCGCGAATACATCCGGAAGAGGTCGCCGGCGAAGAGCGCCGCTTCGTCACCGCCGGTGCCAGCGCGCACCTCGAGGATCGCGCTCTTCTCGTCGGCGGCGTCCTTCGGCAGGAGCAGGAGCTGGAGCGCACGCGCCGCAGCGTCGCGGGCGGCCTCGGCCTCCGGCTTCTCCTCCGCCGCGAGCGCCCGCATCTCGGGGTCGCCCTCCTCGATCATCTCCTCGACGCCGCGGAGCGCCGTCTCGGCGGCCCGGAAGGCGCGGATCGCCTCGACCACGGCATCGAGTTCGGAGAGTTCGCGCGAGAGCTGCACGAAGCTCTCCGCCTCGGCCTCCCCGGCGCTCAGGGTGGCGGTGACGATGTCGTGGCGGGCCAGGATGGCGTCGAGACGGTCGGACGGGATCGCGATCATGAACGGGATATGGCCATTGCGACGAGCCGGGTCATCCGGGGCGGCCCGCGCCCGGTGCCGGAGATGGTGCCGCGTATAGCAGGTCTGCGGGGGTTGGGGAGTCGCGGCGACCGTGGACAAAAGCCGTGTCACCGGCGGACGGACGCGCGCGCCCGTTTACGAACGAAGGTGGCCTGCCCTGTCTTACGGGCGAGGAGCCGCGGGTAGCACCCCGTGACCTCTCTTGTTGGGTAGACTTCGTTAGATGAGCCCAATCGTGATGGTGACGACCCATCCGATCGGTTGCGTCATGACGGTGATCGTCACGAACGGCCAGCCGTTCACATCTCTCGTCCCTCTCCGGTCAGCGCCAGCTCGAAAGGCGGCGGCCGGCGAACTCCGCCGCAAGCTCCGGTGCCCCAGAGCCTTCGCAACCGGAGAGGGTCTTTCCCAACGTCGGAACGATCGCACGGCGAGGTTGCCGAATTCGCGGTGCCGGCGTCATCGGCCCGGCGCCGGTCAGACCGGAACGCCGTGCTCCTCCGCGAAGGCCGCGAGCGCCGGGCGCAACGACGCCCCGTCGCGGGTCCGCGCCAGTTCCCGCTCCAGGAAGGCCGAGACGGCGCCGGCATCGAGCCCCAGCACCATCGCCTTCACCGGGCCGATCGAGGCCGGCGACATCGAGAGCGCGCGGAAGCCGAGCCCGATCAGGGCCATCGCCTCGAGCGGCCGGCCGCCGATCTCGCCGCAGACCGTGGCCGGGGTGCCGGCGGCCCCGGCCCGCTCGGCGATCAGCCGGAAGGCGCGGAGCGCCGCGGCGCTCAACGGATCGAAGCGGTTGGCGACCTGGCGGTTCTCGCGATCGACCGCGAACAGGAACTGCATCAGGTCGTTCGAGCCGACGGAGAGGAAGTCGGCCTCGGCGGCGATCTCGTCCATCTGGAACAGCAGCGAGGGCACCTCGACCATCACGCCGAGGCGGCAATCCACCGGCAGCGGGTGGCCGTGGCGGGTGAGATGCGCCTTCTCGCGCTCGACGATCGCCCGCGCCTGGACGAACTCCTCCACCGTCGCGACCATCGGGAACATGATCTTGAGCGGCCGCCCGCGGGCGGCCTTGAGCAGCGCCCGCAGCTGCATCCGCAGGAGGCCGGGCCGGTCGAGGCCGATGCGGATCGCCCGCCAGCCCAGCGCCGGGTTCTCCTCCTCCAGCGCCTTCATGTAGGGCAGCACCTTGTCGCCGCCGATGTCGAGGGTCCGGATCGTCACCGGCAGGTCACCGACGGCGTCGAACACTGCCTCGTACAGCACCTGCTGCTCGGCCGCCGTTGGCATCCGCTCGGCGACCATGAACTGCAATTCGGTGCGGAACAGCCCGACGCCCTCGGCCCCGGTCTCGTTCAGGTGCGACAGGTCGACGATGAGGCCGGCATTGAGCTGCAGCCCGACCGCGACGCCGTCGCGGGTGACCGCCGGCACGTCGCGTAAGGACCGGTACTGCTCCTGGCGCCGGGCGCGCAGCCTCGCCTTCTCGGCATAGGCCGCCTCGATCTCGGGTCCGGGCCGGATCTGGATCTCGCCGGTGCCGCCGTCGACGATGATGGCGTCGCCGGTCTCGACCAGGGCCGTGGCGTTTGCCACCTCGCCCACCGCCGGGATGCCGAGCGCGCGCGCCACGATGGCGATGTGGCTCGTCGGCCCGCCCTCCTCCAGCACCACGCCGCGCAGGCGGGCGCGGTCGTAGTCGAGGAGCGCCGCCGGGCCCATCGAGCGGGCCACCAGGATGGCGTTCTCCGGCATCGCGTCCGGCCCGACCGTCGGGCGGCCGACGAGCTGGCGCAGCAGCCGGTTGGCGAGGTCGTCGAGGTCGTGCAGGCGCTCGCGCAGGTAGGGGTCGCTCTGGCGCAGCATCCGGGCGCGGTTGTCCGACTGCACCCGCTCCACCGCGGCCTCCGCGGTGAGGCCCGACAGCACCGCCTCGCGCATCCGCCGGAGCCAGCCCTGGTCATGGGCGAACATCCTGACGGTTTCGAGCACCTCGCGATGCTCGCCGGCGCCCGCGACGTCGCCGCGCTCGACGAGGTCGTCGATGGCCGCGCGCACTTCCGCGATGGCGGTGTCTAGGCGCGTGGCCTCGCGCTCGACATTCTCGGCGATCAGGTTGCGCACCACGATGCGCGGCTCGTGCAGCACGACGTGGCCGAGGCCGACGCCGTCGGCGAGCGCCACGCCACCCTGGCTGAGCGCCCGGCGCGAGGCGCTGACGGTGCCGGGCGACAGGGCCTGCAGCTCGCCCGAGGCGATCATCTCCGCCAGCACCATGGCGGTGGTCTGGAGCGCCTCGATCTCCTCCTCGGAATAGACCCGGTAGGTGCGGTTCTGCACCACCAGCACGCCGAGCGTGTTGCCGGCCCGCAGGAGCGGCACGCCCAGGAACGCGTGGTAGACCTCCTCGCCGGTCTCCGGCCGGTACGAGAAGGCGGGGTGCGACTGGGCGTCGGAGAGGGAGAGCGGCTCGGCGGTGGCGGCGATCAGGCCGACCAGGCCTTCGCCGGCCCGCATGGTGGTGAGGTGCACCGCCTCGCGGTTGAGGCCTTCCGTGGCGAAGAGCTCGAGGTTGCCGTCGTCGCGCAGGACGTAGACCGAGCAGACCTCCGCGACCATGTTGGACGCGATCAGGACGACGATGCGGTCGAGGCGCGCCTGCGGGCCGACGGGCTCCGCCATGGCCTCGCGAAGGCGGCGCAGTAGCAGGCGCGGGCCTCCAGGCGCTGCGGGCATCGTGTCGTGTTCCACCCTTTGGCGAGCCGGGCCCGGCGCGGTGCAACCGTGAGGCCGATCCTGCGCGGGCCTGACGCATCGGCCCCGTCACTGCCGTATAGCGAGTCCGGCGCCCGGCGGGCAAGCGGCCTTTCCGGGGGACGGGGCCGATCCCCCGCCCCATGCAGCAACGCCCCGCCCGCGAGGCGTCGCGGACGGGGCGTCGACGGTCGATTCGTCGGAGCCCGGAGCGCGTCCGGGTCGAGACGTTCAGGCCTTGTCGAGGCCGTAGAGCGAGTGGAGGGTGCGCACCGCCAGCTCGGTATAGGCGGTGTCGATCAGCACCGAGAACTTGATCTCCGAGGTGGTGATCGCCCGGATGTTGATGCCCTTCTCGGCGAGCGCCCGGAACGCCTTGGCGGCGACGCCGGCATGGCTGCGCATGCCGACGCCGATCGCCGAGACCTTGACCACGTCGGTGGCGCCCTCGATGCGCTCGAACTCGACCGCGCCGCGTTGCGCGTCGAGGATCGCGCGGGCGCGCTCGTAATCCGCTGCCGGCACCGTGAAGGTCATGTCGGTGGCCGCGCCGTCGCCCGACACGACCTGGATGATCATGTCGACGTTGATGTTGGCGTCGGCGAGCGGGCCGAAGATGGCGGCGGCGATGCCGGGCTTGTCCTTCACCCGGCGAAGCGTGATCTGCGCCTCGTCCTTGGAGAAGGCGATGCCCGTGATGATCTGCTGTTCCACGATATCGTCCTCGTCGCAGATGAGGGTGCCGGGGCGGGCGTCGTCGGGGTCGTCGAAGGAGGAGCGCACGGTGGTCGGCACCCGGTGCACCATGGCGAGCTCGACCGAGCGCACCTGCAGCACCTTGGCCCCGAGCGAGGCCATCTCGAGCATCTCCTCGAAGGCCACCTTCTCGAGGCGCTGGGCCTTCGGCACCACCCGCGGGTCGGTGGTGTAGACGCCGTCGACGTCGGTGTAGATGTCGCAGCGCTCGGCGCCGATCGCCGCCGCGACCGCGACCGCGCTGGTGTCCGAGCCGCCGCGCCCGAGGGTCGTCAGGCGGCCGGTCTCGGCGTGGATGCCCTGGAAGCCGGCGATGACCGCGACCTCGCCGCGCTTGAAGCCGGCATCGAGGCGGGCGCCGTCGATGGCCTGGATCCGGGCCGAGCCGTGCTGGTCGGAGGTCTCGATCGGGATCTGCCAGCCCTGCCAGGAGCGGGCCTTGAGGCCCATCTCGTTGAGCACGATGGCGAGCAGGCCCGAGGTGACCTGCTCGCCCGAGGCGACGACCGCGTCGTACTCGGACTGGGCGTAGAGGGCCGAGGCGTCCTTGCACCAGGCCACCAGCTCGTTGGTCTTGCCGGACATCGCCGAGACGACGACCGCCACCTCGTAGCCGGCCCGCACCTCGCGGGCGACGTGGCGGGCGACGTTGCGGATGCGGTCGACCGTGGCGACGGAGGTGCCGCCGAATTTCATCACCAGGCGGGGCATGGGGATCCGATCGAACAAACTGTCTTCTGCCGCAGCGCGAAGCCGCGGGCGTCCGGCGGGTACAAGCGGTCCGGGGCGGTGTCAACTTTGCGACCCGAGGTGCCGGTCCCGCGCATGCCATCCCCTGCGCATGACGTCCCACGGCGGTTGGCCCGGGGCGGCGGCTGCGCTACCTCGACGTCGAGATGGATCTGTTTCCCCACACGAAAGCCTGGCGCCGATGAGCGAACCGACCGGACCCTCGATCGACCGCGACGAGGTCGCCCGCTTCGATCGCCTCGCCGTGACCTGGTGGGACGAGGCCGGGCCGATGCGGGTGCTGCACCGCTTCAACCCGGTGCGCCTCACCTATATCCGCGACACGGTCTGCCGCCATCTCGGCCGCGACCCGCTGGCGCCGGCGCCGCTCTCGGGCCTCACCCTCGTCGATGTCGGCTGCGGCGGCGGCGTCCTGTCGGAGCCGCTGGCGCGCCTGGGCGCCGAGGTGACCGGCCTCGATCCCGCGGTCACCAACGTCAAGATCGCACAGGCCCATGCCGACGAGGCCGGCGTGCCGGTGCGCTACCGGGCCGAGACGATCGAGGCGGTGGTAGCGGCCGGCGAGCGCTTCGACGTGGTCTGCGCCATGGAGGTGGTCGAGCACGTCACCGACATGCCGGTCTTCGTGCGCAAAGCCTGCACGGCGGTGAAGCCCGGCGGCCTGTTCTTCGCCGCCACGATCAACCGGACGATGCGCTCCTTCGCGCTGGCCATCGTGGGGGCGGAATACGTTCTCAACTGGCTGCCGAAGGGCACCCACGACTGGGACAAGTTCGTCACCCCGGACGAGCTGCGCGACGCCGTCGAGGCCGGCGGCCTCACCGTCACCGACACGACCGGCGTCGTCTTCAACCCGCTCACCAACCGCTGGAGCGCCGCCCGCGACACGGCGGTGAACTACATGATCGCGGCCGAGAGGCCCGGCGCCTGAGCGAAGCAACCCCGCCCCGCCTCCCCGGTTTCCCCTTGGGACGACGGGAGGAGACGGGTCCATGCTGGAAAAGATTCCCCACGCTCTGGGCGAGGCCCTGTCGGGGCTGCGGGCCGGTCCTGAGAAGACCGCGTATCACGCCGAGTTCGAGGCTGCGCCCGCGATCATCCGGGTGACGAGCCCGGCCTTCGCCGAGGGCACCCCGATGCCGGCCCGCTTCACCCAGGACGGAGAGAAACTTTCGCCGCCGCTGGCCTGGACCGGGCTCCCGGCCGGCACCGCCGCCCTGGTGCTGCTGGTGGAGGATGCCGACAGCCCGACGCCCAAGCCGATCGTCCACGCCATCGCGTGGGACCTCGACCCCGCGAGCGACAGCCTGCCCGAGGGCGCGCTGGCGAGCCCCGGCTCGGACGGCACGGTCGAGGAGGTCGGCAAGAACACCTTCCTCAAGGCGGGCTACCTGCCGCCCGACCCGCCGACCGGCCACGGCCCGCACCGCTACCTGTTCCAGGTCTACGCCCTCAACCGGCATCTCGGGCTCGAGGGCGTCCCCGGTCGCGGCGCGCTGCTCGCGGCCATGCACGGCCATGTCCTCGCCAAGGGGCTACTCGTCGGCACCTACGAGCGGCGCTGATCCAGTCCCGACTTGCCAGGGGCGACGGCCTGGCCCACCACTCGACATCAGGCCGCCGGCGTGCGGCGGGGAGGATTGACGGCATGAAGGCGCTCCTGTGCAAGGCGCTCGGCGGCCCCGAGGACCTGGTGATCGAGGAGGTGCCGGATCCGGTGCCCGGCCCGGGCGAGGCCCTGGTGCGGGTGACGGTCGCCGCGCTCAACTTCTTCGACACGCTGATCATCGCCGGCCGCTACCAGGTGAAGCCGGAGCTGCCGTTCTCGCCGGGCGCCGAAGCCTGCGGGGTGATCGAGGCCCTGGGGCCGGGGGTCGAGGCGTTCCGGGTCGGGGAGCGCGTCATCGTCCATCTCGGCTACGGCGCCTGCCGCGAGCGGGTCGTCGCCCCGGTCTCCGGCCTGACCCGGGTGCCGGAGGGCGTCAGCGACGAGCAGGCGGCGGGCCTCTCCGTCACCTATGGGACCTCGCTGCACGCCTTGCAGGACCGCGCCAACCTGAAGCCCGGCGAGACCCTGGCGGTTTTGGGCGCCACCGGCGGCGTCGGGCTGGCGGCGGTGGAGCTCGGCCACGCGATGGGCGCCCGGGTGATCGCCTGCGCCTCCTCGGCCGAGAAGCTCGACCTTGCCAAGGCGCACGGCGCCGACCTCACCCTCGACTACAGCCAGGAATCGCTGCGCGACGGGCTGAAGCGGCTCGGCGGCGAGGCCGGCATCGACGTCGTCTACGATCCGGTCGGCGGCGCCTATTCCGAGCCGGCCCTGCGCTCGCTCAACTGGAAGGGCCGCTTCCTGGTCGTCGGCTTCGCGGCCGGCGAGATCCCGAAGATCCCGCTCAACCTGGCGCTGCTGAAGGGCATCGATATCCAGGGCGTGTTCTGGGGCGCCTTCCTCCGGCGCGAGCCCGAGGGCCACGCCGCCAACCAGGCCCGGCTGCTGGCGCTGGTGAGCGAGGGGCGCCTCTCCGCCAAGGTCCACGGCGTCTACCCGCTGGACGAGGCGGCGGCCGCCCTCGGCATCCTGGCGCGCCGCGAGGCGATGGGGAAGGTGCTGCTGCGGCCCTGATTCCCCCTCCCCTCCCGCTGCGCGCGCGGGAGGGGTTTCGCCGACCGATCGGGAACAGTTCGCGGCGCACGCCGTTCACAGCAGAGCTTTCCATTCCCGAGCGTCAGGACGGAGACACCGTGGGCGACATCATCCGCATCATCCTGCTCGTCGTGATCCCGCCGATCGGCGTGCTGTTCACCGTTGGGTTCGGCCTGCAGTTCATCCTGAACGTGCTGCTGACGCTGTTCGGCTACATCCCGGGCCTGATCCACGCCATCTGGGTGGTGACGCGCCGCAATTACTGACCGGCGACAGAGCCGAAACGCAAAGAACCCCGCGAGGCTCGCGCCTCGCGGGGTTCTTTGTTGGTTTGGTTGCGGGGACAGGATTTGAACCTGTGACCTTCAGGTTATGAGCCTGACGAGCTACCGGGCTGCTCCACC
>NZ_JBEXZS010000069.1:0-1078 GCF_040593685.1 Methylobacterium sp. EM32
GTGACCGAGGCCGAGGTCGAGATCCGCTACGTGGTTCCCGTCGGCCCGGATGGCGAGCGCGGACGCTTTTGTCAGTTGCGGAAGGACTATTTCGATCGCCCAGCGACGCCGATACTGCTCAACGACCGCCAGCGCGTCGGCTGCGTCGCGCACAGGCTGCGTCGTCAGAAGACGCCAGTGCAGCGCGTCCTGGCCTGCCGGCGGCTCCTCTTCCACCACCTCGATCGCGTTCACGGTGATCCGAGCCGGTAGACCGGCCCGCTGCCCGTGCCGAGGGCGCACCAGCGACAGCGAGGCGTGTCGCAGCGCCAGGCAGGCCATGCGCGCCCGCCGTCCTGGCCGAGCCGGCAAGTCGATCTCCGCCCAGCCCGCCACCGGCTGCCCCGACAGCGTCGTCCAGAGGCGCTCGCCCTCGTCCAGCGCGCGGTCATGCGCGGCCCGTACCAGCAGCTCGCTGTGCTCAGGCCGCAGGGCGAACGCTTCGTAGATGTCGCCTTCCCGATCCGCGATGACCGTCAGGCTGCGGGCGCAGGCGCAGACCGTGGCGGCCTGGTCGGCGCCCTCCAGCCAGCGAAAGCTCTCCTTCTCCTCGATCGGCTTGGCCCGTCGCTGCGCACGCCGACCCACGTCGCGATGCACGAAGCTCGCGTCGATCAGGCCCAGGATCGCCCCGCTCTCGGCATCCAGGGCGAGCACGCAGTGCAGGTAGGTGCCACCCCCGCCCGTGGAGCGCAGCACGGTGGTGTCCTGCAGCGCCAGGACGGCGCGCCCCTGGCAGCGTTCGGCGGTTTGCGCGCTGGCCTCGGCCAGCATGATCTCGGGCTGCACAGCCGGATGACGCAGGAAGCGCGTCAGGCGGATCTCGCCGGCCCGGTCGCCGCCCAGCCGCCGCACGCGCAGAGCACGCGGGCCGTCATCGACCAAGCGTGACAGAAGGAAGGCCCCCCTTTGGCGAGCCGGCGATCACCAAACTCACCCAGACTGAGATCCACCATCCGCCGGCTCCCATCGCATCAGCCAACCGCAGCGAATCACACAACGCTGAACGCGCCAACCACGTTGTGTGAATACGCTAGCC
>NZ_JBEXZS010000070.1:0-1648 GCF_040593685.1 Methylobacterium sp. EM32
CCGTCTTGGATGTCGAAAAAGAAACGCGGCATCGCATGCTCCGCTCGTGTAACCCGGGAGCGCGCATGTCTCACAGCCGCCAAGGGGCAAAACAGGTGTTGGCGATGATGTGCCCTTATCTCGAAAGACATCGAGGTGCATTAACACAAAGCAAATCAGGCGAATCGCAGCCGCTCCCCCGCCTCTCACAAGACCGATGCGTGAAAATTTCTGCCCGACCATGGTCGTTTCAGCTCACTAAGCGCGTTGCGTTAAGCGAACCCACCTGCCGTGAGTGACAGTGGGCGTGGCGTTCAGTGTGGGAGACGAAAAACGATGCCCATCACATACGACGAAGAATGGAAGCCCGGCTCCGACAAACATTCGAGCGTGAGGCAGGTTTATCGCGATGGGAAGCGGCTCGGCCGAGTACGATCCTGGAAGGCAGAAGATCCTGGCGAGTTGACTGGTGAGTGGTTCACTGTTGAACGATGGGAGAAGGGTCTTCATGTTCCTCAAGAAGGAATGTATGTTGATTTCCAGGAGGCTCTGGAGCGGGTTGCATTCTACAATTTAACACAATAAAAATAAGCGCCTGTGTCATCAATTCTGGCATTTTCCACCTAAGCGCTCTTTCATATTTCTTCTGCCAAAGCAATTTTCAAAATAATTTTGCGATTAATCTATTTTAGTTTCGCTGCCTCACATTTACAAACACAAGGCTTAAAGGGTCCAAAATTATAAATGGCAATAAGTGGTCTGGTTTGCTCTAGCAGCTTACGAGATTTTACTATGATTTGACGCGATGATTCGATTAGCCAGGCATCGTATTCTGAAGCTGTGAAACGCTTGTGAGATGACATCGCCATGACAGCGCTCCTCGCGATGCAGGCGGGAGCGCACGTCTCTCTCAGCCACCAGTGCCTACAGGTTAAAACGGCTGGCGATGGCGGCATCCTGCGCCTGCATTGGGGATTATTCAAGTGAGGTGGCACAGATTATTTGTAATCAGATCAGAAAATTGAGTACCGTTGGCATCTTGTTCAACAGTTCTATGACATGCAGCGAACGCATCTCGAACTTCGTCAATCAGACGCGTGTCTTCCACATCACCTTGCGCCCCTCCAGCACTAGTGGCGCGATTGAGGCAGGCGGCGAGGGTGCTGGATGAGAAGGCAGGTCGGTACTCCATCCTCCCCTGAGCCAGTACTGTCAAACTGCGCCGCTCCGGCCATCGCCCAGGCGCGCATGCAAACTTATCTAGGATGCCTGGCTCGAGAAAACTCGCTCAAGAGAGATCGGTGACCCTCAAGGATAATCCGCTTTGTCTACGATCGATCTCGTGACCTCATTACCGCGAACATTAATGATGAGGTGCAAGCGCTTCGTTGGAATTGCTTGGCGCTCTTACATCCCCGCGCCGCGTTGAAGAAGATTTTCTCTCTCGCACGTCTGTTTGTTATTTAATGAATGCTAACAGAAGATATTTTGTATTTTATTCTGAGTTTTTTCAATATCATAATTACATAATCAGCAAGCATTACATCCTCCGCATCAGATGTTTCTTCTGTGTCCATTACAAAACTAGCCATGCTGTTATCATCATCAATATCTTTGAATTCAATCCAAAGCAGATTGTGGCCGCAAGGAAAATTCTTGATCTGTTGTA
>NZ_JBEXZS010000071.1:0-1648 GCF_040593685.1 Methylobacterium sp. EM32
CCGTCTTGGATGTCGAAAAAGAAACGCGGCATCGCATGCTCCGCTCGTGTAACCCGGGAGCGCGCATGTCTCACAGCCGCCAAGGGGCAAAACAGGTTTTGGCGATGATGTGCCCTTATCTCGAAAGAAATCGAGGTGCATTAACATAAAGCAAGCCAGGTGGATCGCAGCCGCTGCCCCGCCTCCCGCAAGACCGATGCGTGAAAATTTCTGCCCGACTATGGTCGTTTTAGCTCACTAAGCGCGTTGCGTTAAGCGAACCCACCTGCCGTGAGTGACAGTGGGCGTAGCGTTCAGCGTGGGAGACGAAAAACGATGTCCATCACATACGACGAAGAATGGAAGCCCGGCTCCGACAAACATTCAAGCGTGAGGCAGGTTTATCGCGATGGGAAGCGGCTCGGCCGAGTACGATCCTGGAAGGCAGAAGATCCTGGCGAGTTGACTGGCGAGTGGTTCACTATCGAACGATGGGAGAAGGGTCTGCATGTTCCTCAAGAAGGAATGTATGTTGATTTCCAAGAGGCTCTGGAGCGGGTCGCGCTCTACAATGTAACTCACTAAAAGTAAGCGCTTGTGTCATCAATTCTGGCATTTTCCACCTAAGTGCTCTTTCATATTTCTTATGCTAAAGCAAATTTCAAAAAAATTTACGATTAATCTATTTTAGTTTCGTTGTCTCAGATTTACAAACACAAGGCTTAAAAGGTCCAAAATTATAAATGGCAATAAGTGGTCTGGTTTGCTCTAGCAGCTTACGAGATTTTGCTATGATTTCATACGATGATTCAATTAGCCAGGCATCGTATTCTGAAGCTGTGAAACGCTTGTGAGATGACATTGCCATGACAGCGCTCCTCGCGATGCAGGCGGGAGCGCACGTCTCTCTCGGCCACCAGCGCCTACAGGTTAAAACGGCTGGCGATGGCGGTATCCTGCGCCTGCATTGCGGATTATTCAAGTGAGGTGGCACAGAATATTTGTAAATAGATCAGAAAATTGAGTCCATTTGGCATCTTGTTGGACAGTTCTATGACATGCAGCGAACGCATCTCGGACTTCGTCAATCAGACGCGTGTCTTCCACATCACCTTGCGCCCTTCCAGCAGTAGTGGCGCGATTGAGGCAGGCGGCGAGGGGGCTGGATGAGAAAGCAGATCGGCACTCCATCCTCCCGCTGAGCCAGTACTGTCAAACTGCGCCGCTCCGACCATAGCCCAGGCGCGCATGCGAACTTATCCAGAATGCTTGGCTCAAGAAAACTTGCTCAAGAGAGATCGGTGACCCTCAAGGATAATCCGCTTTGTCTACGATCGAGCTCGTGACCTCATTGCCGCGAACATTAATGATGAAGTGTAAGCGCTTCGTTGGAATTGCCTGGCGATCTTACATCTTCGCGCCGCGTTCAGGGAAATTTTCTCTCTCACATATTTGTTTTCTATCTAATGAATGCTAGCAGACGATATTTTGTATTTTGTTCTTAGTTTTTTTAATATCATAATTACATAATCAGCAAGCATTACGTCTTCTACATCGGAAGTTTCTTCTGTATCCATTACAAAACTAGCCATGCTGTTATCATCATCAATATCTTTGAATTCAATCCAAAGCAGATTGTGGCCGCAAGGAAAATTCTTGATCTGTTGTA